>CAZRNT010000022.1:0-13685 GCA_964601525.1 uncultured Erysipelothrix sp. | reverse complement strand
AGGTCATATCTTTGGATCAGGTTTTACATGGTCAAAATGTTGGGACTATTAAGGCTGAATTTGATAAGAATTCATATGAGTTTACTTTACCGAAGTATGTTAATAAGTATAAGTTGCAAGTAAATACGGATGAGTCTGGTGTTGAGTTTGTTTTTGATGAGGAACATGATTTTACAGATTCAAAGGATGTAAGTAAGACAATTGACTTAAGAGCTGTGAAGGGTGATTTAAGTCAGAATTTTACGATTAAGCTTAATAAGAATACTGAGGTTGATGCTGTTCGTAAGCATGAAGATAAGGAATATAATGTTTTTTCTAGTGACAAGCTTGAGGAGTTTATGAAGGCTAGGGGTTATGTTAAGAAAGAACATGATGTTGATGGTGTGAAGTCTTATTATTTTGAAAAAGATAAATTGAAAGTACAATTGTTGTTTGATGATAAACTCAATGGTAAGTGGTTTATTTTAGATGATAAATTAGAATTTGGAAATGAAGTTATTCTAATTGGCTTGAAAAATGATTTGTTTTTTGTTGATGAGGCTCCAGAAGAATTAGCTCAGAAATCTATTGAAGAGAATAAGTATAGTGAGAAAACGATTGATTATGCTAGCCTCTATTCTGATATTCACCAAGGACTTGTTATGAATAATAAATATAAGTCTTGGGAACTTGAGGATACTGGTGAGATTGTCTATGGTATCAAATCAGATGGTGTAGAGGGTACCTATTTACTAGCAGGTAAATTACCTAGTGATGCTAAGGTTGAAAAAGCGTTTATTAGCTTTGGAAGCAATGACAGTAAGTATCAAAAAATATCTTGGGCATTGGGTGGAACTTTATTTGCTTTAATTGGTACTGGTGGTTTCTTACAATTAAGTAAAAAGAAAAAAGAAGATTAAGTACTTAATAGGGCGATATCATTAGATATTGCCTTTTTATTTGTCTAAATTGTGATATTATTTAAGTTAGATTAAAGGTGGTAGGTTTATGGATGTAATTTCACTTCTGCTCATGTTTACAGGGGCCTTTGCTTTACTTACATTGTTTATGCTTATCTTTAGAAGGCATTCTATAAAGACCGGTTTTTTAGTTAATAATTTATTAGTTTTAATAGGTATGGATATCGTTATTCTAGGCTTTGTATCTGAAAATACAGTGATGTGGTATATGTCGGTATTCTTCTCTATATTATTTATAATAATAATGCTTTTGGGAATCTATGTTTTAATTTTTGCTCTATTTTGGAATGGTAGGATTGTAAGTAGAAAAGAAGGAGATTCTTTTTCCAATCGTTTGACTTATTTTGGTGGAATGGCTTTAATCTTTTTAGTTTTTGTCTTTCCTATCTTGAGAAATATTACACCGGCCAATTGGTGGCTATTGAGAGTCTTTTACCAAATTATAAGTATTACTGTATTCTATTTTTCTTGGGTATTTCTTAACTTTTTAACAAGCCTATTTATATATCAACTTATACCACCTAAGAAAAACAAGGATTTCATAATTGTTTTAGGATCAGGACTTAGAAATGGTTATGAAGTCACACCTTTATTAGCAAGTCGTATTAATGGTGCAATTGATCTATATAAGAAACAAAAAGAAATAGGTAAGAATTCAAAAATAATATGTTCTGGGGGTCAAGGTCCAGATGAACTGATTCCCGAAGGAGAAGCAATGCGATTATATGCTCTTGAACAAGGAATTCCAAGTGATGATTGTATTGCGGAAATCAAGTCTACAACGACTCTTGAAAATTTGAAGTTCTCAAAAGAGATAATGGATTATGAGAATAATAATCAAGCATATAAATGTGCAATCTCCAGTAATAATTATCATGTATTTAGAGCAATTCATTTCGCAAATCAAGTGGGTCTAGATGCGCAGGGTATAGGAACTAAGACTGCGTGGTATTTTTTACCCAATGCCTTAATTAGAGAGTTTGTTGGCTTTATAGTGATGAAACCCAAAGCTCATATTGTCTTTTTGATTATCATGTATATTTTGGCTTTTTTAAATGAATGGCCAGGTTTAATTAGTGCTGCTTTATAGGAGGAATGGGTTCTTTCGATTATAAATTATAATAGTTTTTATTTACTAGACTTATGATTATATTAGATAGTGAAATATGTTAAAATAGACAGTGAGGTGTAGCAATGAATGATAACGTTAAACAAATATTAAAAAATGTATTTTTATTCATAATGATCGTTTTTGTTGTGCTAATTGCATATGTTGCTTTTATTGCTGGGCCAAAAAGAGCGTATGAAAAAGAAGATCGTCTTTATGTCGAAGCTATGATGAAGCAAGAGGGATATCATGAAGCCTCAATTCTCAGTCGTTTTTCTTTTGATGATATTTATTATATTACAAAAGTTAAAGATGATGGTGCGGATAAAATTGTTTGGTTCAAAAAGGATTTAACCGAAGTAAATGTTGATGAATTTTATCCTTTGGATCGTATTTATCCAATTGCTGATCAGTTAAGAATTCCTCATGATAAAATTTCATATGGTGTTTATAAAGATGAGTTAGTTTATGTACTTAAAGGAAAGAAATCAGAAACTTTTTTTAGAGTGGAAGATTTACAAATAGTTTATCATTTAGGGAGTGAATTTTAATGTGGTGGAATAAACCTTATGTTAATCGTAGGGATTGGGTTTTAGAAAATTTAGGTGGTTTGAAATTGAGCCCAAGTCAAACGATAGTTGTTTTAATGATTGATTATTACAATAGCTTAAATCGTCCAATTGATTTACCCAGTTTTGCGAAAGCTTGTAATATGGAATTAACAGATGTTGATGAGACGATTGAGTCCTTAGTACAAGCACAAGTTCTAAGTATTAAAGCCGTTCATAATCGAATTAGTTTTAATTTGGATGCTTTGTTTTCTAATGGACTTCTCTATGAGTATGTTGATGAAGATATCTTTGAAGTCTTTGAATCAGAGTTTGGTCGCTTACTCTCTCAAAATGAGTTAGTGATGCTTAATGAGTGGTTAACTATCTATACTCAGGATGAAATACTTGATGCACTAAGACAAGCACTTATTTATCAAAAAGCATCATTTAATTATATAAATGCAATTTTAGTTAATAAGAGACAGGAAGGTAAGTGATCTGAATGAAAGTTGATGAAATATTATGGATTTTAGAACATGAATTTCCAGGGGCACATTCAGAACTTGATTATAAGAATCCTTTTGAGTTACTGATTGCTGTTATTTTATCAGCACAAACAACTGATATAGCAGTAAATAAGGTAACCAAGAATCTATTCGCACGCTATCCTGACCCAGAGTCTTTAGCTAATGCCGATGTTAAAGAAGTAGAAGAGTACTTAAAAACAATTGGCTTATATCGTAATAAAGCTAAATTTATTGTTAAGTGCTCCCAACAAATTATGAAAGATTTTAATGGAGAAGTTCCGCAAACACGAACATCCTTGATGAAATTAAGTGGAGTTGGCCGTAAAACAGCCAATGTTGTTTTGTCAGAAGGTTTTGGTATTCCAGCGATTGCGGTCGATACTCATGTTGAACGAGTTGCGAAACGATTGAAACTTGCTAAAAAGGATGACAGTGTACTTGAAGTTGAAAAGAAACTGCAAAGAAAGATTAAGAGAGAGGATTGGCACAAAGCTCATCACTTACTCTTGTTATTTGGTCGTTACCATTCAACTGCAAGGAATGAAGAAGATGCGTTTAAATTATTAGAGGACTTAAAGGAGAAACATAATCTATGAGAAAAACATCAACTGAAGTATTAAGCCAGTGGGCTCAAGGTGAGGAAATATCCTCAGGATATGTTCAGGGAGTTTCCGTAGACTCAAGGCTTGTTAAGAAAGATGATTTATTTGTTTGTTTAATAGGTGATCGAGTAGATGGACATGATTTTGCAGCTAAAGCAATTCAAAAAGGGGCGAGTGCTCTTTTAGTTAGTAAAAAATTAGATTTAGATATTCCGCAAATACTAGTAAACGATACATTAGAAGCTATGAAAATGATTGCCTATGAATACCGAGATACCTTAGATATTTTTATTATTGGTATTACCGGAAGTAATGGAAAGACTTCAAGCAAAGACATGTTGAACGCAATTTTATCATTAGAAGGTAAAACTTGGGCAACACAATCCAATCAAAACACAGAAATTGGAACATATTTAAATTTATTTAATCTAGATGATACTTATAAGTATGGAGTGTTCGAATTTGGCTTAGATATGCCTAATGAAGTCTATGAAATGGCAAATCTTATGAAAGCAGATGCTGCCTTACTTACATCACTTGCTCCTGCACACATGGCTAATTTCGAAGATATAAATCATATAGCTGATGAAAAAGTAAGAATTTTCGATGTATTAGAAAATAAACAATATGGCTTTTATCAAGGTGATTTCAAAGAATATAGAGAACGACTTGGTAAAGAGTACAAAAGCTATGGCTTCAGATACAGCAATGACTTTTTTGTGAGTGATGTTGTCTTAAAAAATGATGGTATCGATTTTCGAGTAAATAATAGAGATTATAGCAGTAACTTAATGGGTAAACATCAAGCAAGCAATGCTGCAGGTGTTATTGCACTATGTAAGGAATTAAAAATTGATGACAAGAATATTAGAGCGGGCTTAAACAATGTTGCATTAACAGGTTTAAGAACAGAAATCAAAAAACATAAAGAAAGCTTATTAATTTTAGATGCATATAAGTCCAATCCAAGCAGCAGTATTTATGCTCTGGACTTAATGGATGCTTATGAATTTGAAGGTAAACGTTATGTTGTCTTGTCAGAAATGGTTGAACTTGGATCAGAGAGTCAACGTGCACATAAACAAGTTTTAGATCGATTAAGCGATATGAAACTTGATGGAATATATACTCTTGGACAAGAGTTTAAAAACTTCGAAAACGAATATGATATTAATGCATATCTTGATTGGGATGATTTTAATCAAGATGTTCAAAAACTCTTTGATGAAAAAGCACTTATTCTCATCAAAGGCTCTCGCTCATATGCACTTGAGCGCTTAGTAAGGAAGGATGATTAGCAATGAAAAAGAACGTAGCACTTATTTTTGGATCGGTAGACAGTGAGCATGATGTTTCAGTTGCATCAGCTGCTTCAGTTTATGAAAACTTTCCTCATAATGAATTTTCATGTCAACTTATTTATATTTCAAAAGAAGGACGTTGGTATTTAGGGAATTACTCATTGGAAGATATGAAAAGTAATCAACTAAATGATCATGAAGAACTATATTTACGATTTGACAAAGATGAACCTGGTTTTTATCTTGTTGAAAGTAAAAAGAATTTAAAGATTGATGCAGCATTCCTTATGCTTCATGGTAAAACCGGTGAGGGTGGCTATGTTCAGGGATTATTAGCTTTGGCTAATATACCATTCACAGGATGTAATCTGTTATCATCTGCCTTATGTATGGATAAAGCTTACACACATGTTATTTGCGAAAATGCTGGAATACCAATGGCAAAGTATCAACTCATTGCTTCACTATCAGAAATTAATCATGATGAGATTGAATATCCATGTATTGTGAAACCAAGTCGTGAAGGTAGTTCATTTGGCGTTAGCTATGTAAAAACTCCTGAAGAACTTGAAACAGCAATTCACCATGCCTTTGAATTTGATGATAGAGTCTTAATTGAAGAATATATCAATGGTGTTGAGGTTGGTATGTCAATCTTAGATACAAAAGATGGAAGAATAATCTCAGAAGTTGACCAAGTAAACGTAAGTGGTGAAGTTTTTGACTTCCAAGAAAAATATCATCCCCACAATACTGAAACTCTAAAAGAATCCACATTTCCTAAAGACGTTTTGGATGAAGTTAAATCAATGGGCTCAAAAGTCTTTGATGCACTCTATTGTGATCAATTTTCCAGGCTAGATTTCTTTATTACAGAAGATCATAAAATATACTTCAATGAAGTAAATACGATCCCTGGATTTACAGCTAATTCCCGATATCCACAGATGATGGATAATGTAGGGGTAAAATATACTGATTTAATTCAAAGACTTGTCGAGGACATTTTATGTTAGATAATTCATGTATATATATCGATCAAAAACAAATTATTGAAAATACTAAAATACTCAGAAGTGAATTAAATCCAGAAAGCCAAATCATTGCCGTTATCAAAGCAAACGGTTATGGATGTGACTTAGTTCAATCAGCTGTTTTATGTCAAGAAATGGGCATTGAAAACCTTGCTGTATTGAGTATCGACCAAGCCATAGAGCTTAGAGAAGCGGGAATAACGATTCCCATTCTATTATTAGGTGTAACTCTAGAAAGCAATTTTCAATACTTAATTGATTATAATGTAACTCAGGCAGCAGTTAATTTAGAATATGCTAAAAAAATGTCTGAATATGCCTTGTCCCAAAATGAGAAAATCAAGGTTCATATTAAAGTGGATACAGGATTAAATCGTTTAGGATTTAAGAAATATGCTGAAATAAGAGAAGCCTATACTTTAGAAGGTTTATCCTTAGATGGAATTTATTCTCACTTTGTCAATTCACAATCCTATGACGAAGATGATTTAGCATTCTCTCACTTACAAATAGAACGATTCAATAAAGTGCTTGAACAATTAAAAGAAGACGGCATTGATCCAAAAATGACCCATCTTCAAAACAGCCCTTCAATCATAAATTTTGGTGACTTAGGCTATACATCCGTTCGTTGTGGAATGGTCCTCTTTGGATTGTTTCATCCAAGTCAACTCGAAGAGTCCTTAAATAGAGGCTACAAACCAGTCTTAGAAATGCGAGCACGAATCGCAATGATTAAAACAATTACAAAAGGGGAATATGTTGGCTATAGTAGAGATTACCAAGCAACAAAAGAAATGAAAATAGCAACTATATCTAGTGGCTATGTAGATGGTGTTATGAAAAACTTATCCTTAAATAATGGATTTGTGATTGTCAATGATCAAAAATGTCCAATACTAGGGGATATCGCTATGTCACAATTTATGATTGATGTTAGCGGTATGGACGTCAAAGCAGAAGATGAGGTTGTTATTTTTGGACATCCAAAACAAAGCATCTATGATTACATTTCATATACTAAACAAACAATCAATGAACTCATCAGCCACTTAAGGTATTCAATTCCAAGAATATATCGCTAAAAAAAACTGTTCCATATCGGAACAGTTTTTTTACTCTAGGCTATTAAATCTTTGTATTGCATCATGAATTTTAGTGAAATCTTTAGAATTAAGAAAGTCATTGATGATAATATATTGACTATGTTCTAAGCCAGGAAGATATGTGGTTGATAAGATAATGTCATAATCTTCGGGGTTAAAGTCAATATATGATTTACTAAATGCTAAAGGATAAATATTTTCTGAATATACAATTGTTTGAGTAAAATTATCTTGAATAATTTTAGATAACAATAAATTATGTTCTTTTCCTAAATCACTTAAGACACATATTTTTGTTTTCTCACGGCTTACCATTGGTTCATAGAAATGGATGCTAAGCCAATAAACTAAATATTCAGTTTGATTGAAGAAATGCGGGGAGTACATGAGGGAGAAGTCCTGTATTGTTCTCCGAATTGTATTAAAGGTTTTTAAATCTTCTTTTTTGAAACTATTTGCGAAGTAACCTAAGCGATCAAATAATGATGAAATATTAAAAGGATAGAATTTACTTTGTACATAAATATCAGAACATACTTTATAAAGAGTTTCGTCTTGTTTATAATCAAGACTCAAATTCAAATTATTGATGAGACTGTTCTTCAGATAAGTGATGGCCTTTTCGTCCTCTTTTTTGGGTACAATCATTTCAATAATATCACCATGTATTCTAGCGATAATATCTTTTTCAACTTGTTCATCTAATGATAAGAGCAAGACAGCGGCCTCATCAATATAGAGGTCTTTAAAATATTCCCCATTAAAACCCTGTAACTCCCGAGTTAAAGCAATATAGTAATAGACGTTTAAAAAAGTGTGGTGTACTTCGTCAGTTTGAGGTGCGTAGTCCCTAAAGATGCCCTCCATTATTTTACTTAGAACCTTTATTTCTTGCTCATTAAAGACATTATCCGAATAATTTGTTTCTAAGAAAAATAGTGCAAAGAAAAATCTTACGTATGACTCATTGTGGGAATAAATAGAATAAGTACTTCCTTGATTATCTAAATAAATATAATATTTAATAAAGATTTTATTTAATCTAGGAAGAAGTCGATAAAGACTTGATTCTGAAGTATGTAAATTAAAGGCATGGGTTTCGATATTTTGGTGAGGGTTATCAAATAATTGTTTAATAAAAAGAACAGGTAGGGAATGATCAAAAATATCACGATAGACAATATGCATTAATGCAGTACTTTGATTTTGAAAACTGACAATATCCCTATATTTAATCATCCCTAAAAGCTCACCTCAATTATCATGAATTAATGATAAATCAGAGAGGGTGGTTTTAGGTGAGGACATCGTTAAATCTGCTAATTCATTAATAGTTGCATGATCAACATCTAAGCTAAGATATTCAATAATATCCATTATGCGTCTGCTTTGTGCCTCTAATATCTGTTTCATGCATCAACTCCATTGTCAATGCTTTTATAATGGCAGTAGATATAATTCCCGTTATGACTTTTTGCTTTTTGATATAGTTCTAGTGAACTAGCATTTAAATCTATAAATGTCATATCTTCTTCTTTAAGCAACTGTACTATATACATTTTATCTTTTGTTAGAATTGTATCTAAAACTTTAAAATCCCTATAAACTTCAGTGATAAAGTGCTGAGCATCTTCTCGAGTATGGAATACAAGATATTGATATATGAGATGTTTTTCCTCACTAAATTGACTGTAATATTCTTTTAATAGATTTCGGTTGTAAATATAAATTAAGTCTAAATCTGTGGGATATAAAAGTTCGTTATAAATTTTGAAATGATCATCTTTTAACCAAGAAAATTGAAATGGGTGATTTGTGAAAATCTTTCTAAAGAATTCACTAAAGTCATACAATTCTTTCGCAACAAATATTAAATCAATTTGTTCATTGTTTTGAATACTACCAATATATTTCAAGTCATATTGATAGCTAATTAAGGCAGCTTCTAAATGTTCTAAATAGCGAACAATAATTTGGTTTTCACTTTCATTTGGCCATTCTGCTTCTAAATCAAAATCAAGTCGAATAAACAGGCTATGAATGTATTCTTCCTTAAATTCATTGGCTTGTAAATCAAGTTTTATCAAATTTAATTTCTTGTCTATGCTTGCATAGTAGGTCTCCCAGTCATTTGTAAATAAAATAGTTTTCATATCTACTCCTTATATATTGAAAGAACCCGTAAATATTACGGGTTCTCAATCTAATCACCTAGAACTAATTGTAATGATTTACCTTTATGTTCTGATAATTTAATTTCATTGACACTTTGTCCATCAACTTTCATTTCTATAATGTAATTGCCATTTCCAATCGAATCTTGAACTACCATATACTGTTTCATGGCTTCGAGTGGGAAGTCTTTCTTTTTGACTTTGCCATTGAGATAGAATTCATAATCATAAGCATCAATATTTAATCCCGATTGTTTTAAACTTGCGATATTTACGTTTGTATTAATTACATTTGGATTAGTTTTGCTTACTGTTTGGTACAGATTTAATTTTTTGTTGCTTAACCAATTGACATAAACATTGTCAATTCCATTACTCTCTGTCCATGAAAGTAAATCAGACAATCTATTAGAGCTTGGTCCATTTGATTTTAAATCAGACATATCTACTTTTGTACAATGTTCATTAGATTTTCTACTTTCGCTTAATTCATAAGTATAGTAGGAACAAATTTGTATATCCTTTTCAGAACCATCTAATGTATACTCTATCTTTTGTTTGTTATTGTCAGTTAAAGTTTCTTTAACGGGTTTTCCATCAACTCTTATCTCTGTTTTATATCTTACAGCTCCAAAGACCCAAGAGTCATCGTAAAGTTTCTTTCCGGTTGCTGTTTTATCACTTCCTGGATACTTCATCACAAGTACATTATCAGCAACCTTAAGTTTATCTTTATCTTTATATGGGCTCATCTCGACTTCGATATTGAGTTGAGAACCACTTTGACTTACATTAACTGTTTGATTTTCAAGTTTCTCTAATTCTTGTGGTTTTGCCTCGACAAGATTGAGGAATTCTTTTCGAATCAATCCAGTTGTTACAAGATCAGGATTCATATCTTCTAGCGGACTTTGGTAAGGGAAGGTTCCAATAATATGTTTAAATTCAACAACACCTGAAGGACGACTTAAATCTTTTCCTGCTCCATAATTCTCGCTTAATAAGTCAAGAAGGTAGGCATTCAATTTACCTGGAAGGTTAAAGGATGCTTCACTTGGTGTAAACCAAGGCTTTGTCTTCTCATCTTTCTTGTCAAATCCAACCCATGTTGCCATGGTGAATTGATCTGTAGCCGCCATCATTAAGCGATCACTCATTGCATTTTTCGGAATGTAACTTGGAGCTTCTTTACCCCAACGGTTTGTACCTGTTTTACCAAAAACAGGATAAGATTTTCTAATACTACTTAAGTAACCAGGGTAAGGACCATCAACTGCATACTTCATAGTTCTACTTGTTAAATAAGCAGCTGAGTCTGAGATAACAGGAATACTTGAATATTGCGGAACAAGTGGTTCACGACCATCGCTAAATTCTATTTTTCTAACGGTGTGAGGCTCTGTGTAATTACCACCATTCATAATCATCGTATAGGCTCCAGCAATTTCAATAGGGGATGTAGAGAAACTTGACCCCCCAATTCCATAACCTAAGTCAAAGTTTTCTGAGTTGACCTTAGAGAAACCTATTTTATTTAGATATTCAATAACACCGGAACGACCAATTGTTTCAACAGCTTCTTGTAAAGTCTTAAGCGCTGGAATATTTCTTGAGTCAGCAACGGCATTCATAATTGTTGTTTCTCCCCAGTAACGACCATCATAGTTTCCAACTAAGAAATTCGTACCTGGATATTGCCAAGGCTCATCAACAAGAACATGGCTTGTTGACCAACCTAAATATTCAAAGGCTAATGCATAGTCTACAACAGGTTTAATTACCGAAGCAGGTGTATAGGTTTTCGATTGAGCTCTATTATGAATTAATCGACCATTATAATCATAACCACCAACAATACCTATAATTTCTCCAGTAGCATTATCAATAACAGCAGAACCAACTTGTAAATTAGTGTCTTTTCCTTGATCTAAGTGAGGGATTTCACGACGTTGGAATTTATCGATACCACTTTGAATGTTTGAATCCATTGAAGTATAAATCTTCATTGGAACAACTGTAGGATTAAGACCAGTTAGTTCTTGTACTTCATCAATAACAACATCAATGTAGGCTTGGTAAGGAAGAGCATCTGTTAAACTGCTATCATTTCCAGCAAATAAATTCTCTAATTTTACCGATTTCGCAAGATCCAATTCTTCTTGACTGATATAACCATGATGTTTCATTAAGTTTAAAACTGTATGTGTTCGATCAGTTGCATTTTTAATTGAGTAGTAAGGCGAATTTATTGAAGGGGCATTAATAACTCCTGCTAAGAATGCTGATTCAACAAGATTCAATTCAGAAACAGATTTATTGAAATAAGCTTCTGCAGAGTTTTGTACTCCAAGAATGTTATTTCCTGTACCAAAGTTTATCATGTTGAGGTAAAGTTCAAAAATTAATTCCTTACTTAAGAGTTGACTCTTCTCTAATTTTTGAGATAAATAGATTTCTTGAATCTTACGATCTATCCCTTTAACTCCACCTTCAGGCATCACAACTTCTCCTGTAGTAGGGTCTTCATACATAAAATGAGTGTTTTTAATTAATTGCATTGTGAATGTAGATCCACCTTGTCCAAAGCTAATTCGACCTCTTCTTAATGAAGATAGAAGGTTTTCTATTGCTGCTTTGGTAAAACGTGGAACATCAAATCCATTATGTGAGAAGAAACGAGAATCTTCTACAGCTACGAAAGCATCAATTAAAGACTGTGGCAGATCATCATAAGTAATGTTTTCTCTTATTTTGAGACCTGTATCATATATTTCATTGTTATTGCTATCATATATTTTAGTTGATTCAGGTTGAATAAAATCTTCAACATATAATTCAGGTGCTTTTTTAATTACGCCAAAGGCATAAACTGAAAAAGCTGTTGTAACAATGAGTCCTAAAGAAACAATCACAATAAGGATCTTAGCTACAATCCTTTGTTTATGATAGGGACTCTTTACCTTTTTTTGTTTACTATTCTTTTTGTTAGTCATACTATCTCCTTTATACAGACATCATCAATAACGCTAAGATAATCACAAGGAACTTTAAATGAAGAATTAATCAAGTATCCAAGTTCTCGAATCCATTTTATTGGAAGAGAACGCTGTTCTTGAGAATCTATAAATTCCAGAAAATCTTTTGCAAAGATGAGATATGTCTCATCGAGTGTATTGAAACGAATAATTAAAAATGCAATTGCTCCATGCTTATGAACCGCCCGAAGATGAGCAAGCTGATGTTCATGAAGAGCAGCAAGAGGGAATAGAGTTTTATTTTTTGTTTCCTTAGCTTCAAAATCGATTGCTAAACCTTTATAAACACCCTGATAATCAGTGGTGGAAGCTTGTCTAAAATAAGCCTCTGTGATTTTAGCTTTATTTCTTGAAGGGTAGTCAACATTAACGATTTGAATCGGGGTAGGTTTTTTATGTACTACTGCCAAATCGCTATGTAAATAATACTCATTCGACCTATTTATATCCTCCTCAAGGCTCATGCCTCGGCGGCTGGTTATACCTAAATTTTTAGGCTTTTTATATACTTTTTTACCACCTGGATATTTAATCATTCAATCACCATTGATATTATACTATAAATGACAAGAAAATTCACAAAATCACACAATATACGAAAAGTTAAAACATCTTGAAAGATGTACTTAAATTTGAGATAATGACTGCAAGAGGTGATTGAGTGAAGCAACGATTAAAAGATGATGATATATTAAATAAAGAATTCCACATTGACTTCAAAGGTTATAATGCCGTAGAAGTTGATCAATTTCTAGATATAATCCTTAAGGATTATCAATATTTTACTGATGTAATCCAACAACAAAAAGACTTACTTAACAAATATGAGGATGCTTTAAGTCAACAAAAAAGAATTATCCTAGAATATGAAGGAAGAGATCGTGCTCAGGCAGAAGGTCCAAAAGAAATCAATCATGTTGATTTACTGAAAAGAGTTTCTAAATTAGAGGAAGCAGTATTTAATAAAGAATGACACAAAAGATAATCGCTGCTATTTAATAGTAGAGGAAAGTCCATGCTCGCACTGTCTGCGATGACAGTAGTGTTTATGCTATGTCGAAAAATCAAGACTAGGAACGGAGGCATCCGTGACGGCTGTCTAAATCCTAAGGCAATTGCTATGGATAAAGACTATAAAAGTGCCACAGAGACGAGTTCTCATAGAAATATGAGAAGTGGAACGTTGGTAAACCCCATAAGCGAGAAACCCAAAATAGGTAGGGGAATTGTTCAAGGCGAACTTGAAGCTAAGAACAAACACATTATGTGTAGATAAATGATTATCGTA
>CAZRNT010000021.1:10245-13724 GCA_964601525.1 uncultured Erysipelothrix sp. | reverse complement strand
AAGATTGGCTCTCTTTTTGCTAGCCTAGTTTACACAAGATATTTTACACTACGGGGTGAATTCATGAGAGCATTAATATATAGAGAACTATTAAATAGAAAGTTTAATCATTTGTTTATGTTGGTGGTTTTATTGCTAAATGCTTACTTTGCTAATGGAACATTATCAACAAGTATCTATATTGTATTCTGGGCCCAATCTGCTATATATACAAAAGAAGAAGAAAAGTACTTAAGAACCATGGATTACTCGAAGAAAGATATATTTCAATATTCAATCTTAATGTTTATGATTACCTTAGCGACTTATATAGTGATTTCTTTCCTTATTAATTTTATCTTTTCCCAAGATTGTAGAGTTTTATTGTTGAATCTAAATTATATTTTAGTATTTGCAGCAAGTCAGACAATCTATAGGGTGACAATAAATCATCAAGCTTTAAATATTAAAGATAAAGTGAGTGAAGTCATTATTGTAATTATAATTGCTATTCTTGTTTTGTTTGGTTATGTTACTGTTTTAGGTAAATCGGAATATCCAATGGAACAAGCTGTTTACTTATTTATTTACGTTATGCTAGTGCATACTGCGATTATTACTTACTCATACTTGACTTATGGAGGTGTTGATCATGTTAAAAATCAGTAATATTTCCTATAAATACAGTGATTTTAGTCTAAATGACATAAATTTTAAAATGAATTCAGGAGAAGTTCTTGGTCTATATGGTGCAAATGCCTCGGGTAAATCTACATTAATTAAACTTATTTCTCATGAGTATGAAAGACAGTCTGGCGAAATTTATTTTAATAATCAATATGACTATCGCTATGAGATGGCTTATATTCCTTCTTATTTTCCTTTTAAAGAATCTTATACTATAAATAACATTCGTAAAATTATGAAGTTTACGTATCGATTCTGGGATGATTCTAAATTCGATGAATATCTGAATCGATATGAGCTAAAAAAAGAAATGAAAGTTAAGAAGATGTCTTTGGGTCAAAGACAGAAGTTAATGATGGCTTTAGCGATGTCTTATGAGGCAAAATTATTGATACTTGATGAACCTAGTGAGGGAATTGATCCTTTCCTAAGAACAGAAATAATTAATGATCTTCGTCAGTACATTTATGATAATAATGCAAATTTGATTATAGCAACTCATGAATTAGAAGCTTATGAATCCTTGCTTGACCACATAATTTATTTGGAAAATGGCGAGGCAATCATAAATTGCGATATTATAAATTTTCCATCTAAAGCCAGGGAAATATTAAAACTTGAAGATGAGTTATTAAGTATAAAAGATTTCTCATTAGCGAGACAAAGGGAGATGGCGAATGTTAAAAATAGATAATGGTAGAATAAAACGTGGTAAATTTGAATTGAGGAATATTAATTTAGAAATCGAAAAAGGAAAGCTAACAGCAATTGTTGGGAAAAATAGTTCTGGAAAAAGTTCACTCTTATACACCGTAGCGGGAACCATACCATTAGTAGAAGGAACAATTGAAAGATATGATAGCAAGATCGCTTTTGTGGGTACAGAATTTCCATTTAATAAAAGGTTGGATGCTGAACAAATAGCAGAATTGCATTTGAGCATTAATCAAAGTCTTGATAAAAAAGTTTTTTACAGGTATTTAGAGAAGTTTAAAATTCCTAAAAGGAAAAAAACAAATGAATTATCTACAGGACAGCAAAAGTTACTGAATTTGGCATTAGCTTTAGCAAGTGAAAATGATTTGCTTTTACTTGATGAAATTAATATAAATATAGATGCTAATAACAAGGCTGTATTTGAGAAATTATTTACTAACTATATTTCCAAGTCAAATAAAGCAATACTGTTAAGTACTAATCAACTTGAAAGTTTAGAGATGAGTGTTGATAATGTTATATATATAAAAAACAATGAGATTGCTTATAATGGATCTGTTTTTGAATTAATAAATGAATATCGATTATGGTCAGGAAGCAATGAAGAGTTTATAAAAATAAAGGATTCAGAAAATCTTATTTCGTTCACAGAAAAAGAATTTTATACAGAAGCACTTTTAAGAAATTCTAATCTTGGTGAAGAAACAAGCTTAATAAAAATTCTTACTTATTTAGAGAAGGGGTTATAGTATGAGAAAATTTATGAGTCTTAATTCGTCTTTGGAGTTATTTCTCTCTTATGTATTTATTATGGTAGTTGAGATTCTTCTAATGCCTATTTTGATTATAATTTCTCCTAAATCAGTAAGTATCTTTGCAATGAGTTTTGCTTTAGGACAAATTGCATTAGTGTCTAACGCGTTATCTAAAACGCTTAATGGAATTACAATAAATTATTTATTAAGTGAAGGGATAAGCAGAAGAGAAATACTAAAATCAATTCTCATTAAATATGCTTTGAGTGTTCTTGTGGTATCATCATTTGTTTCAATTTTCGTATATCAACAAAACAAAGAGTTATTTTTTACTTATTTTCTTTTTAGAATTATATTTGGATGTGTATTTTCCTTAGTATTTATGAATCAATTTTTTGAGTCCGATCCAAGAATTTATTTTGTCATTCCCTTCTTAATGAGTTTGAACACTTCAAATAATTACACTTCTATTGCGATGAGTGTCCCTGTATCTATATATCTATATATTCGATTTAAGAAGAAAGTTATGGAGGGTAATTTAATATGAAAAGATTAATATCTGTTTTGTTAGCTCTATTCGTACTTGCTGGATGTCAAGAAGTATTTCCTGGGAAATATGAAATGCATTGTAATCATAATAATGCCAATTATTCAAAAGAAGATGAAGAAAATGATTTTCACATTGAACTTACATTAAAATGGACTAATAAATCGATTACATATGCAGTGGATGACTATATAATTAAAAAAGAATCGCATTATGAAATTGATTTGGATAAAGATGCAATGGATTATTTTAAAAATGAATTGAATTCTAATGAAGATGAATTGTTAGAGAAAGTCTTAAATATTTTATATTTTGAATTTGAGGAGATTGAAGGTGACACAATAGTTCAAAATGAAATTAAAGGCGATAAGTTCTTACTAGATGTTACAATTAATTCGCCTAAAAGAAAAGAAGGTTGGAGGGGAATTATTCCACCAAATGAGTATTCTCTAAGTAGAGAATATAAAACAATTACAGATTTAAAACATACTAATATTCAGTGTGAGATTGTAAAAGGATAAATCTTGCTAAAAGGTTTAACATATGATATTATTACTTAGCAACTTATCTAGGGCTAAGTATGCTCTAGGCGGAAGGAGAGACGGATTATGAAACAAGGAATTCATCCAGAATATCATAAAACTAAAATCGTATGTACATCTTGTAATACAGAAATAGAAGTTGGTTCAACAAAGACTGACTTAAGAGTTGACACATGTTCAAATTGTCATCCATTCTACACAGGAAAACAACGCTTTGGTAAGGCAGACGGCCGTATTGATAAATTTAATAAG
>CAZRNT010000021.1:3035-10235 GCA_964601525.1 uncultured Erysipelothrix sp. | reverse complement strand
ACTTCCTTCTATATAATATTGCAGTTTTATATTATATGGAAAACGAGAATTTAGAATATATACTAAAAACTCTAAAAATTGATTTAAAGGATTTTATTTTATTAGACAAGAAGTTAATCAGCTTAATATACAAAAATGCTGAAATAAGAAATATGGTTTAAAATAAGAAAATAAGGGCTATCCCTTATTTTTTTTGGGCAAATACGTTAAAATAAGAGTAATGAGGTGAAGGATATGATGTATCATCAATATAAACCGGGATATATTGAAGTTATCACTGGTTGTATGTTTGCGGGTAAAACCGAGGAATTAATAAGAAGAATTAATGTTTTACAATATGCTAAGGAAAACATTTTAGTTTTCAAACCTGTGATTGATAATCGTTACAGTGAAAATGAAGTGGTTTCTCATGCAGGGAGTCGCGTTGAGAGCTTTAATGTAGCTAGTTCAGTTGAAATTCTTGATTATATTAAGGATGACACGGATGTGGTAGCGATTGATGAAGTTCAATTTTTTGATGAGAACATCATAAAAGTTTGTGATCATCTTGCTCTTAAAGGAATCAGAGTCATGGTCGCAGGGCTTGATATGGATTTTAGAGGAGAGCCTTTTGGTGTTATTCCAAAGTTAATGACAACTGCGGAATTTGTTACCAAGCTAACTGCGGTTTGTACTGTTTGTGGTGGACCAGCAACTCGTACACAAAGACTTGTTAATGGTGAACCTGCATCTTATGATGATGAGATTATATTAGTTGCTGCAAGTGAATCTTACGAAGCGCGTTGTCGACATGATCATATTATATTAAATAAACCTGCAATCAATGGAGATTTGAGAGGTGATAAGTAATGGATAAAGCAATGAGAACTAGACTTGATGCTATGTTAGCACGAGAAAATGAAATCAATGAATTAATGATGAGCCAAGAAGTATTGAAGGATTCAAAAACATTGGCTAAATTAGGTAAAGAACAAGCTTCCATGCAACAAACATTATCTGTTTTCCGCTCTTACTTGGAGTCGGAAGAGTTTTATAAGCAGGCAGAAGAAATGCTTGAAATGGGTGATCCAGAGCTTTCAGAAATGGCAGAATTAGAAATTGCAGAGCATTCTGAGAAAATGGAAAAATATATTGAAGAACTTAGAATTTTATTGATACCTAAAGATCCTAATGATGGTCATGATGCCATTATTGAAATTAGAGGAGCTGCTGGTGGTGATGAAGGAAATATTTTTGCTGGTGATTTATTTCGTATGTATAGTCGCTATGCAGAATCACTAGGCTATAAATATGAAGTGATTGAAGCAAGCCCAGCTGAAGCAGGTGGCTTTACACAAATATCTTTTTTAATTAAAGGTGAGGAGCCATATCGTCATTTTAAATTTGAATCAGGTTCACACCGTGTTCAACGTGTACCTAAAACTGAAACACAAGGAAGAATCCATACTTCAACTGCTACAGTATTAGTTATGCCTGATGTTGAGGATGAGGATGTTGATATTGATCCTAATGATTTGGTTATAGAGACACATCGAGCAACAGGAGCGGGAGGTCAACATGTTAATAAGACCGACTCGGCTGTTAGAATAACTCATACTCCAACTGGAATATCGGTTAACTGTCAAGATGGAAGAAGTCAGCATTCTAATAAAGATAAGGCTATGCAACTTATTAGAGCTAGGATTTTCCAACATCTAGAAGAAGAAAAAATGAAGGAAGAAAGTGAAGTTAGACAATCAAAAATTGGTAAGGGTGATCGTTCTGAGAAAATTAGAACCTATAATTATCCGCAAAACCGTGTAAGCGATCATCGTATTGGTTTAACTTTACAAAAACTAGATATTATTATGGAAGGGAAACTTGATGAAATTGTCGAGGCTCTTCTTGCAGAAGAACAAAGAGAAGTTCTTGAACAAGGTCGCTAATGATTACTTATAGAGAATTAATAAAAAAAGCCGAGGATAAATTAAACAACCCTGATTTAGCCAGGGTTTTTATGCTTGAATTACTAAGAGATAAGGGATTAGATCTTTATTTATTGCATAATGAATTTGTTGATGAAGAAATAGAAGCAGTATATTTAGCGGGTTTAGATCGCTTAAACAATGAAGAACCTCTTGCTTATGTTCTTGGTTTTCAATGGTTTTATGATTCAAAAATTATGGTTAATGAGAATGTATTAATTCCGCGTCCTGAAACAGAAGAATTAGTTAATAATGTTTTAATGGATATTGATGATTATTTTACCAATGATATTGAAATTGTGGATGTAGCTACAGGAAGTGGTGCCATTGCAATTTCTCTTGCTAAGGATTTAGACTTATCGGTTGATGCAAGTGATATCAGTGAAGAAGCTTTACTAGTTGCTTCTAAAAATGCGGAATTAAATGGTGTGAAGGTTAATTTTTATCAAGGTGATATGCTTGATCCGATCCTGGATTTAAATAAAAAGTATGATGTCTTACTTTGTAACCCACCATACATTAAGGAAATTGAAGATGTGCAAACATCTGTTTTAGATTTTGAACCTCATATCGCTTTGTTTGGTGGCAATGATGGTTTGTATTTTTATAGAAAAGTGTTTGAGAAGGCTCATTTAGTATTGAAAGAGCGTTCCCTGATGGCGTTTGAAATAGGTTTTGATATTGGGGAAGCTTTACTTGAGTTAGGGAAATCTTACTTTCCAGAAGCTAAGATTGAATTAAAACAAGATATTAATGGCTTAGATCGGATGCTTTTTATCTACAGGGGTATTAATCATCGGGATTAGTGCCTTTTTTTGTGATTTGTAGTGTTATAATAGAGAAAGAGAGGTTTATATGGAAACAATAAAATTCTCAAAAGAAAACACTGAAGAAATAGCTGGTCTTATAAAAGCGGGTGGCTTGGTTGCTATCATGACAGATACTGTATATGGACTAGCGGCAGATAGTTCGCAGGATTATTTATATAAGAAGTTGAAGGATGTTAAGGAAAGACCGGATTCTAAACCTTTTCCCTTAATGGTTTCTTCTTATGATCAAATTGAATCCTTGGCGATTTTAACGGATCGGGACCGTAGATTAATGAAAAAGTTTATGCCGGGTGCTTGTACTTTTATATTTAATTTGAAACCTGGAGTTTTTCCTTTTCTAAAGGGACAGACAACAATTGGTATTCGCATGGCAGATGATCCATGGGTGATTGATATTATTAATAAAGTATCGGCTCCTATTTGGTTGCCGTCGGCTAATTTGTCTGGTCGTGATACTGCTTTGGATTCAGAGATGGTTTTGGAGCAGTTGGATGGTTTAATTGAAGGAGTGGTTATTGGAGAATCTTCTGGGAAGATGTCTTCATCGGTTTTTGATTTAAGCAAAGATGAAATTGTTTGTTTAAGAGAGGGACCGATAACATTAGAAGAAATATTAAAGGAGGAATAAGGATGAGAAAAATTTCATTAGCAAGTGATCATGGTGGTTACGAACAAAAAGAAGCAATTAAGAACTTTTTGTTAACTGAGGGATATGAAGTTGTTGATTTTGGTGTTGACTCTGAGGAGAGTAAAGATTACAGTGACTTTGTTTATCCTGCAGCTAAGGCAGTTGTGAATGATGAAGTTGACTTAGGGATTGTTCTTTGTGGAACAGGGATTGGTGCAAGTATTACTGCTAATAAAGTCAATGGTATTCGTTGTGCATTGGTTAGTAGTACTGATGTTGCTCAATTAACAAGAGAGCACAATGATTCAAATGTATTGGCGTTAGCTGGAAGAACTACAGATCTTGATACTAATTTAGCCATTGTGAAAACTTGGTTGGAAACTGATTTTAGTCATGATGAGCGTCATGAGCGTAGAATTGGGAAATTAGCTAAAATTGAAGAAGAGGAGAAATGTTAATGAGAGACGCAAAGGTTTTTGATGCAATTGCTAAAGAAGAAAAACGTCAGTTGACTCACATTGAGTTAATTGCTTCGGAAAACTATGTCTCAAATCAAGTCCTTGAAGCTGCTGGAAGTATTTTAACGAATAAATATGCAGAAGGGTATCCTGATCGTCGTTATTATGGCGGTTGTGAAAATGTTGATGTCATTGAAAATTTAGCAATCAATCGTTTGAAAGAAATTTATGGTGCGGAGCATGCGAATGTTCAGCCTCATAGTGGATCGCAAGCTAATATGGCTGTTTATATGACTGTGTTGGATCATGGCGATGTTGTTTTAGGTATGGATTTAAATTCAGGTGGCCATTTAACTCATGGTCATAAATTGAATTTCTCTGGCTTGAGCTATACTTTCTTTTCATATTCTGTTGATCCTTTTACAGAAAGAATTGATTATGATCAAGTTAGAAGCATTGCGCTTGATACAAGACCTAAATTGATAGTTGCTGGAGCCAGTGCTTATGCTCGTGAGATTGATTTTAAAAAGTTTAGAGAAATTGCGGATGAAGTTGGTGCTTACTTAATGGTGGACATGGCACATATTGCTGGTCTTGTTGCTGCTGGTTTGCATCAAAATCCAGTGCCTTATGCTGATTTTGTTACCACTACAACTCATAAAACTTTGCGTGGTCCTCGTGGTGGGGCAATTCTTTGTAAAAAGGAATTTGCTAGGAAGTTAGATCGTTCTGTTTTTCCTGGTATGCAAGGTGGTCCGTTAATGCATATTATTGCTGCGAAGGCTGTTTGTTTCTTTGAAGCTCAACAGGATTCTTTTATTGAATATCAAAAACAAGTAGTTAAGAATGCGAAAGTTATGGCGGATGAGTTTGTGAATTTAGGTTATCGTTTAGTTAGTGATGGTACTGATAATCATTTAATCTTGTTGGATTTAAAGCATAGTATTAAAATGACAGGTGCTCATTCGGAAATAATCTTGGATAAGGTTGGTATTACTACGAATAAAAATGCCATTCCGTTTGATACTGAAAGACCTGCTGTAACAAGTGGTTTGCGTTTAGGTAGTCCTGCGATGACAAGTCGTGGTTTTAAAGAAGAAGAGTTTAAAAAGGTTGTTCATTGGATTCATGAGGCTTTAAGCAATTATGAAGATGATGAAAAGTTAGAAAAAATAAAGAAAGAGGTTACTGATTTAACGAGTCAGTATCCAGTGAGAGGAGATCGTATATGATAACAGTTTTAAATCACCCATTAATTACTCATAAATTAACACAAATGAGAAGAGAAGAGACAGGTACAAAAAGTTTTCGACAAAATCTTGATGAAGTTGCCGGGCTTATGGCTTATGAAATTACTCGAGATTTGAAATTGGAGCCTGTAACAATCAATACTCCAGTTCAAGAGTATGAAACATTTGAATTGGATCGTGAAATAGTTTTAGTTCCAATTTTAAGAGCTGGTTTGGGAATGGTTGATGGGATCCTTTCATTAATTCCAACAGCGAAGGTTGGTCATGTTGGTGTTTATAGAGATGAAGAAACTTTACAACCTCATGAGTATTTTGCTAAGTTTCCTGAAAATTTAGATGAAGCAGAAGTTCTTGTTTTAGATCCAATGCTTGCTACAGGTGGTTCTGCTGATGCAGCGATTGAAATTGTTAAAAAGCATGGTGCTAAATCAATTAAGCTTGTTTGCTTGGTTGGAGCTCCAGAGGGTGTGGAAGTTATTAAAAAGAAACATCCGGATGTGGATATTTTCTTGGCTGCTTTGGATGAGAAACTTGATGAAAAGGGTTATATAGTTCCTGGTCTTGGTGATGCAGGAGATAGAATATTTGGTACTAAGTAGATATATAATATCTACTTTTTTATTGTTTTGCTCTACTATGTGATTTTTTGTTGAAATCTTTATAAATATGGAATTTTGTCGTATAATTTGTTATAGTATTGTAGGTGATTAATGATGCCTGATATCGTTAGAATTATAATTTATTTATTTTCATTTACTGCTTCTGCATATGCTCTAAGTGGTATTGATTTTTCGAAGATTATGAAAAAGGGTTCAGAAGTGAAAATACAATTATTGTACATATTTTTAGCTTTAGGGCTAGGATATGTTGTTGCGGAATTTTTAATGGGTATTTCTAGGTATTCTATATTATAAAGTTAAAAGATGAAGGGAAGGTTTTGTATATGTTTTCAAAAGCGGTCGGTATTGACTTAGGTACAGCTAATATTTTAATTTATGTTAAAGGTGAAGGTGTGGTTATTGAGGAGCCATCGGTTGTTTCAATAGATGCACAAACGAAGAAATGCTTGGCTGTAGGTCAAGAGGCTAAGGATATGTTGGGTAGAACTCCTGGTAGAGTTTTAGCAATTCGTCCGTTGAAAGATGGTGTTATTGCTGATTTTGAAGTGACTGAAATGATGCTTCAATATTTTGTTAGAAAATTAAATCTTAAGGGAATCTTTTCTCGTCCAACAATTTTAATTTGCTGCCCTTCAAATATTACTTCAGTTGAGAGAAAAGCGATTAGTGATGCTGCGTATCGTGCAGGTGCAAAGCGTGTTTATATCGAAGAAGAACCAAAGGTTGCTGCAGTAGGTGCTAATTTAGATATTGCTAAGCCTACAGGATCAATGGTCTTGGATATAGGTGGAGGTACTACTGATGTCGCAATCTTGAGTTTAGGTGAGATTGTTACAAGTACTTCATTAAAAGTTGCGGGAGACAAATTAGATCAAGATATTATTAAATTTGTTAAGGATCAATACAAGTTATTAATTGGTGATCGTACAGCGGAACAAATTAAGACTCATATTGGTACTGCTTGGAAAGAAGATATTGAGAGTTTAGAACAAAAGACAATTGCTGTAAGTGGTCGTGACTTGGTAACAGGTTTACCTAATACGATTCAATTGCGTGCTGAGGAAACAGCTGAAGCAATGACTGAAAGTCTTCAAGATATTGTTCGTGCTTGTAGAACTGTTCTTGAACAAACACCTCCTGAATTATCAGCGGATATTGTTACAAGAGGGATTGTTCTTACAGGTGGTGGAGCATTGCTTCATGGTTTAGATAAATTAATATCTCATGAATTAAATATTCCGGTCTATGTAGCTGAAAATGCACTTTCATGTGTTGCTGAGGGTACAGGAATAATGTTAGAAAATTTAGATTTAGTAGGATAAACCAGGGAAACCTGGTTTTTTTTTAGGATTTGAAGTAAAAATTGTGTATCTCATGATTAGGAGGTGGAGATGCCGTATAAGATATCCGAGTCTTGGTTAGTGGACTATGATGAACGTGATAATGATGC
>CAZRNT010000021.1:0-3025 GCA_964601525.1 uncultured Erysipelothrix sp. | reverse complement strand
ACATGAGTATTGGTCTTGTAAGGATATTGATTTATCGATTCGATGTGGAGACATTTGCTATGTAGACTTTGGTGTAGGGTATATAAATGAGTGTTCGTACCAACATTTTGGAATAATTTTGTCCATTGTTAATCATAAGGCATATATTTTGCCGATGACTTCAAATCCTAGGGCAGTAGAACAAGCTAAGAACAATGAAAAGAAACATTTATATTATATTGGTAAGCCTGATGGTTTACATAAGGAGACGTGTGCTTTTGTTAATGATGGGAGATACATTAATACTGCACGTATAATATCAGTGAATGCTCATGTGGATGTTGAATCTGATATTTTCCGAGATTTAATATCTGTTGTTATTAGGAGCTTCTATGATAAAATATAAATGGTGGTTTCATGCTAGAAAATAATAAAATAATTGTTGGTGTATCAGGAGGGCCAGATTCAATGGCCCTTTTAGATTTGCTTTATCAAAAGGGTTATGACTTGATTTGTGCTCATGTGAATTATTTGCAGCGTGATACTGCAAAAAGAGATGAGAGAATAGTTGAGAAATATTGTAATAGAAGGGGTATTCCTTTTCGTGTTAAATATTTTGATAAAACAAATTTTTCTAATTTTCAAAGTGAAGCACGTGAGTTTCGTTATAATTTTTTTAGAGAATTATATGATGAGTATGGTGCCAGTAAGGTAGCCTTAGGACATCATTTCGATGATCATTTAGAAACTTATGTATTTCAAAAGAGAAGAAATATGTTTAGTGATCATCTTGGATTGAGTGAAATGACTGAAATTAAGGGTATGCCTATTTGGAGGCCGTTATTAGATTTGTCTAAGGATGATTTACTTAGATATTGTTCTGATCACAATATCTTGTATGGGATTGATGAGTCTAATTATGAATTGGATTATACAAGGAATCAAATTAGACATGAGATTGCTTCTTTATCTGAAAATGAATATAAAAAATTAATATTTGAGTTTGAACAAGAGCAAAAGGAATGGAATGATTTTGTAGAAAGAATGCGACAACGTGTGAACTCGTGGGAAACTCTTGTCCCGTATGAAGCATATGCTAAAATAGATACTGGCTATCGTTTTCTTTATTTACGTGAATGGCTTAGACAATCAGAGGTAGATGTGTTTGATATGAGTCATGAATATCTAAAGGAAATTGATAGAAACATTATGAAGAAAGCTGCGAATTATCAATTTTCTGATTATTTTCTTCGTTCCTCATATGACACGATTGTTATTTATCAAAAGTTTGATTATGAATATGTCTTAAATGATATTGAAACTTTTGAAACTGATTACTTTGTCCTTAGAAATGAGGGGGAGGTAATCCAGGGAATAACGTTGTATGATTCTGATTTTCCCATTACGATTCGTAATGGTAGACTTGATGATCGAATTAACTTAAGATTTGGTAGTAAAAGGCTTTCTAGATTCTTTGTTGATCGTAAGATTGGTCATGAAAAACGTTATACTTGGCCGGTTGTCGTGAATGCGAAGAATGAAGTGATTTTTATTGCTGGAATCGGCTGTGATGTTCATCATTACTCTAACAATCCTAGCATTTTTATGATAGAATTATAGTTATCGTAGGAGGATTTAGTCTATATGCATCAGGATGTTAAAGAAATTTTGATTAGTGAAGATGAGATCGAAAAAAAATGTGAAGAATTAGGTAAAATAGTTACCGAGCATTATAAGGATGCGGAAGGTCCAGTTATTTTGGTTGCACTTTTAAAGGGGTCTGTTCCGTTCTTAGCTCGTTTGATTAAATATATTGATTTAGATATTGAATATGACTTTATGGATGTTTCGAGTTATGCGGGTACAGAAACTACTCGTGATATTCGAATCTTGAAGGATTTGGATCGTTCAATAAAAGGAACTAATATTTTATTGGTTGAAGATATTGTTGATACAGGACATACGATTCAAGCGATTATAAAGTTATTGGAAAATAAAGGTGCGAATGATGTTAAGATAGTTTCACTTCTAGATAAACCTTCGCGTCGAGAAGTCGATGTATATGCAGATTTTGTTGGCTTTGAGATTCCAAATGAGTTCGTAATCGGTTTTGGTTTAGATTTTAATGAAAAATATAGACACTTACCGTATATTGGAATACTTAAAGATGAGATATATCAATAAGGAGTGATTTAATTTGAAAAAGAAAAATAATATAATCGTAATGATATTGACGATTATGATGGCGTTGACTTTAGTTCAATTAGCAACACATCAAGTTTCAAAAACTTTGACTTTAGCTGAATTTGAAGAAGTTGTTGAGAAGTATGAAGTTAGTGAAACAGTAATGACTCCAAAGAATACAATTGTTGAGATTGATGGAGCTTATAAGAAAAATGGTCGAACAATGACGTTTTCTACTCGTCTTGTTAATAACGAAGAGCAAGTTAATCAAGTAATTGATATTTTGGCTAAGAAAAATATAGCACTTACAGTTGCTGATCCTAATCAGTCTAACTTTTTATTGGATTTATTTTCTTTAATTGTGCCGTATGTAATCTTAGGTGGAATTATGTTTTTCATTTTTTCTAAAATGGGAGGCGGCGGCAATAGTAAAGCGTTTGAGTTTAGTAAATCAAGGGCTAAGGTTCAAGGTGATATAAAAGTTCGCTTTGATGATGTTGCTGGTGCTGATGAAGAAAAAGAAGAAATGCAAGAGTTAATTGAATATTTGAAGTATCCTAAGAAATTTGAGGCTATGGGTGCTCGTATTCCTAAGGGGATGTTATTAGTTGGTCCTCCAGGAACAGGTAAGACCTTATTAGCTAAGGCTGCAGCTGGTGAAGCTGATGTACCTTTCTACTCTATTTCAGGTTCGGATTTTGTTGAAATGTTTGTTGGGGTTGGTGCAAGCCGAGTCCGTGATATGTTTAAGAAAGCTAAAGAAACTGCTCCTTGTATCATTTTCATTGATGAGATTGATGCTGTTGGTCGTCAACGTGGTGCTGGTTTAGGTGGCGGTCATGATGAACGTGAACAAACATTG
>CAZRNT010000020.1:0-14251 GCA_964601525.1 uncultured Erysipelothrix sp. | reverse complement strand
GTAGCAAAATGGTAGCAAAGTTATCAATTGTGAATAAATAACAAATTATGCCTTGAGCCACCGCTACATTCAGTGAATCAAAATTATTACTTGGTATTACAACATCCTCATCAGCAATAGCCAAAATTTCTTTGGAAACACCCTGTCCTTCTGATCCCATAACAATTGCTAGGGCATCATCATTAACAGTCTCAATTGATCGAGCCGAATCAGACAAATTTGTAGCATAAACTTTAATTCCTTCTTTTTTCATTTTAGGAATAATTTCATTAAGTTCACAGCGAATAATCGGTATATGAAATACCGCACCCTGACTTGACCTCAAAGTCTTTTGACTTAAATGATCCGCAGAAGTTTGCGAAATATATATTGCATCAAAACCAAAGCTATAAGCAGTACGAATCATCGTACCTAAATTACCAGGATCTTGTACCCCATCTACAAGAATATGTCGTTTACCAAACTTGATTGGATCTTCTTTATTCTCTACAAGAGCAAAAATATTCGAGCCTGACACTGATGCTGATATTTTCTTAGCTATTTTATCACTAATCTTAACATCACATTCACCATCAGTAGCAATGATTTGATATTTTAAATTTGTTTTCTTTAATTCTTCAATCAGGTGCTCTCCTTCAACTAAATACTCTTGATGGAGATCACGATATTTTTTTTGTTTTAATTTAACTAAGTGCTTTACAAAATCATTTTGTAAGGACTCAATCATCATTGTTTCATTACCTTAGCACAACGTGCACAAAGTCCATCCTCATTAACATCTTCAACTATATTCCAGCAACGAGGACATACAGATCCTTCGATCTTTTCAACCGCAATTTTGTAATCTTGCACTTCTTCTAAATCTTCATCGGTAAAGCTAACTTTAGAAACAATCAACCATTGAGCTAGTTCTTCACCAAAAACTTTTAGAATTTGAGATTTAAACGCTTCATCAAGATTGAGATAGACATGAGCTTCCAAGGATTTTCCAATAACTTTTTCAGCACGCTTATCTTCTAAGGCTTTAAAGACAGCATCTCTAAACTCAAAGAATTTAGCAAATAATTCTGATTCCTCTTCAGTCATAATTGGATCCACCATATCGCTAAACTTGGAAAGATGGATACTTTCTTCATGCGGCTTGAAATAAGAGTTAAGTTCTTCCATTGTATGGACTAAAATCGGAGCCATTAATCTTGAGTATAAATCAATTGCGTAGTAAAGAACTGTTTGAACTTCACGACGTTTGGGATCATTTTCAGCCTCAATATATAATGTATCTTTATTGTAATCCAAGTAATATGATGACATTAAGTTAGTCATAGAATTTAAAACCATAGTCGTTACTTTTTGATAATCAAAATGTTCGTACGCTTTAATTGATTCTCGGTTTACTTTGATGATTTCATTAAGAACATAACGATTGCTTAAGGATAATTTATCAGGAGCAATGGCATGTTCTTCAAAATTAAAGCCATCAATATTTCCTAACATAAATCTGAATGTATTTCTAATTTTTCTATAGGACTCACTAATTTGTTTTAAAAGCTTTTCTGACATTGAAATATCACTATGATAATCAACACTTGCTACCCATAGTCTTAGAGTATCTGCCCCTAAACTTGAAGTAATCTTTTGTGGACTTAGAGCATTCCCTTTGGACTTACTCATTTTCTCACCATCATCATGCATAATGAAACCATGACTGATAACTTGTTTGTATGGTGCATAACCATAAACAGCTGTGGAAATAATCAGTGAAGAGTTAAACCAACCTCGATATTGATCTGAACCTTCAGCATAAACATCTACTGGCAATGGTGTCTCATCATGATTTAATGCAGCAGTATGCGAGGAACCTGAATCAAACCAAACATCCATAATATCTTTTTCTTTAGTGAAAATTCCATTTGGTGAATGTTCATTAGTATAATTTTCAGGTAGTAAATCTTTAGCATCTTTTTCAAACCAAATATTTGGTCCTTCTTCTGCAAATAGTTCTACAATATGATCAAATACTTCTTGTTCCATAATCGGACTTCCATCTTCACAATAGAATATAGGAATTGGAACACCCCACACTCTTTGACGGGAAATACACCAATCGCCTCGGTCAGCAACCATATTGTGCATTCTTCTTTCTCCCCAAGATGGATTCCATTTAACTTTTTCAATTTCATTTAAGACTTGTTCACGCACAGAATCAATTGAAGCAAACCACTGAGTAGTTGCTCTGAAAATAATTGGTTTCTTTGTCCTCCAGTCATGAGGATATGAGTGAACTAACCATGACATATTATGCATATGACCAAGTTCATCAAGCTTCATTGTGACCGCTTTATTTGCCTCTTCAAATGTAAGACCGGCAAACTCTCCAGTTACTTCTGTCAGAACACCTTGCTCATTAACAGGACCAAATGGTTCAATGTTGTATTTTTTAGCAACTTCAAAGTCTTCCACCCCATGATCAGGAGCAGTATGAACACAACCCGTACCGGCATCATCGGTAACATGATCACCATTAATAACAAGTGAAGTTCTTTCATAAAGAGGGTGCTTAACGCTTATGTTTTCTAATTCATGTCCCTTAAATTCTTTTAAGATTTCATAATCAGCAACTTCAATCTTTTCAAATACTTCTTCTAAGAGTGTTTTTGCTAAAACAAAATTTCCTTTATCAGTCTTGGCAAGAACATAATCCATATCAGGGTGTAAAGAGATTGCAAGGTTTGCTGGAATTGTCCATGGTGTTGTTGTCCAGATTAAGAATGCATCATTCTCATCAAGAAGACCCTTTCCATCTTGGACATTAAAACTAACATAGATTGTAGGGTCACGTCTTTCACGATATTCAATTTCCGCTTCCGCTAAAGCTGATTCACTTGACGGAGACCAATAAACAGGTCTCATTCCCTTATAAATCATACCCTTCATTGCCATGTCGGAAAAGATTTTAATTTGTTTAGCCACAAAGTCTTTGCTTAATGTAATATAAGGATTATCATAATCAGCAACAGTACCTAATGATTTAAAATCTTTCTTTTGAATTTCAACTTGTTCTAAAGCATACTTTTCACATAAAGCTCTAAACTCAGCAACTGGCATTGTTTTACGATCAACACCAAGTTTTTGGATGGCGTTTTCAATTGGTAATCCATGAGTATCCCATCCAGGTCTAAAGGGTGTTTTATATCCAGCCATAAATTTTGAACGTACTAAAAAGTCTTTTAATATTTTATTTAAAGCATGACCAATGTGAATGTTACCATTCGCATATGGAGGACCATCATGCAAAACAAATAATTCAGCACCTTCTCTTGCCTCTAACATTTTTTTATATAAATCTAATTCATCCCATTTTTCTTGAAATTTAGGCTCTTTTTTTACTAGATTACCTCTCATTTCAAATTCTGTTTTGGGTAACAACAGTGTATCTTTGTAATCCATATCTTTATTTCTCCTATCTAAAAATAAAGACACCCCTACATGCATGTAAGGGCGTCTTCTAACGCGGTACCACCTTAGTTTATGAACAAAAGTTCATAATCTTATTTGAACTTAACGCGTATCTCACGTAATTTCTTACTCTAGTTCGGAAATCAGACTCCCAAGTGATATCAAAATAAATATGTGCTCGCTCTCAGCATCTACGAACTCTCTGTGTTTGTCTTATTTTGATCTGTCTTGTTCTTCGTCAAGCCATGATAATGGTGGAGCTTCTGGAAGCTCTAAGCCATCAATCACGTTTTCTAATTCTTTAATTTTATCTTGTAATTCATCTCTTAATACATGTGACTGAGTCGATATTCTAGCAATTTCTACTAGAATCTGTCTTGCAGAAGACATTGCTTCTCTAACAATCATATCTGCATTGTCATATGCTCGATCAATTATCGAGTTCGCTTCCCGCAAAGCAATTCTGGCCATTTCTTCAGCTGCTCTTTCACGTACTCTAAGCTCATCAATCAACGTCTCATATCGTCGACTTATTTGATCTTTTTGTTGAACAAGATTATTGGCTTGTTCTTTATAAAGTGAAGCCTGTTTTTTGCTCGCTTGGAGTTCTCTTTGAAGTGAAGCGATTTCTTGATCCACCTCAAAGCGATCATAACCTTTACGCTTTATTTGGAATTGCTTTTTATGATTACTCATCCAACTCTTCAATATTCATACTAATTTCCCCTTCAACACCAATGGTTTTAGGAGTACATAATATGACATTATGTCCTATTTTCTGAATGGATCCATCTAGTGCGAACACTACTCCAGTTAGGAAATCAATTGTTCTTTGTGCATAATCACGTTGTAATCTATGAAGATTAACAACCGCTGCTCTACGTTCCTTTAAGTAACGGGCAACTTCATCTGCTTCTTCAAATGAACGTGGCTCAAAGAGCACCATTTTTGTATCGTTTGGCAATTTTGGACCTCCTTCTGAGCGAGGTTGTTCGTACTCACTCAATCGTTCTGTTTCTTCCTCAGTCAACTCAATATACTCTTCATAATCATCCTCAACAGGCGTAAGAATGTTCTTTAATTTATCTTTAAATCCCATATGCTATCCTCCATTACTTATGATTATATCATAGACTAAAGCTGATAGACTAATTATCCGCTTCAACTTCTAATAAACCATAGTCACCATCATGTCTTTTGTAAACAACTGCTACTTCATTTGTTTCATCGTCTGTATAAACAAAGAATGAATGACCTAGCATTTCCATGTCTACAATAGCATCATTTAAGTTCATTTTTTCTGCAAAGACAGCTTTGGTACGAACTAATTCTGGTTCTTCTGAATTCTCTTTTTCTTCTTGCTCAATCATTTTCAAGAAAGCTTGTGATAAACCTTTTCTATTCTTCTTTGAAATTCTAGTTTTATGACGGCGGATTTGATCCTCTAATTTATCCACAGCTTTATCGACTGCTGCATAGAAGTCCTCATGTAAGACTTCTGCACGAAGTGTTCCAATCTTAGATGTAATCGTAATCTCTACTTTTACACCCTCTGGATATACATTCACAACCACATTGGCCCTGAACGAATCATCCACATCAAAATACTTATCTAAGAATTGAAGTTTATCTTCCACCTTAGCATGCATCGCGTCGGTAATATCAACATTTTTACCGTGTATATAAATTAACATATTAATTCCTCCTTTTATTATTTATCATAGATACTATCATAATACTTCATTTCAATACCTTGAGGTCTACCTGTGTCATATTGACGATTCTCTAATAAATCATCAAATGTCTCACGTTTCCCTTCAAGTGCATTATCAAATTCATGAAGTAATAAAATTCCTAGCTTTATTGAATAATCATAGAGTTCAATAAAACTTGTATGAGAAACATCATCAATATCTGTTGGATTTGACCATGCTTCCTTCTTTAGATTTAATACATCGTAATCAGCATCGATCTTGGAATTAACCATATGGCTTGTGAAAGCCCAAGGCTCCGCCATTTTTTTCTCTAATTCCGCTACTAGCGGTGTGTAGATATTATGAGGGTCATATAAAAACTTTAAGATAGACTTAAAAGAACTTATAGCAGAGGAAATTGTTTCTGGTTTTGTATATATACCAAATACATCTGCTAGCATTTGCTGATAAAAACTTGAAATAACCATTTTCTCATAGTCATCCACATCAACAAATCGATAAGCCTTTAACTTCGACATGTCCTTTTTCTTAACATATGTGACCATTAAAGCATCAAGCATTGATTCATAACGATAATGCCAGTATTTGCTTTTACCCTCTAACGGACCTGAGCGGTAAAAAACAAATGGGTGGGCTAAAGAATCTAAAGACCAATGTAAGAAATGTCCTGCCAAGTAGGCTATTAAGACTTGTTTTCTTTTTTGATCTTTCGTATTTTTAATGAATTCAACTGCATGATTATAAAAATCATTGATATTCTCAGTATGAACAATATGTCCATATTCAGCAATTATTTTATTGAGTTTTTGATCCTGCCATGGAAAAACATTGTAATAAAACAGGATATCTGGACCATTGCTGCCAAGCAAGAATGCTTTAGGATGAAGATTTATCGCATCTTTAATTTGCGATTCCTCCATATCATTGAAAACATCCAGTGCCATGAGTCCATGACTTGTTACATTTGGAATATCGGCCACCTCCTTTAATACATTGTATCAAGAAACCATTAAACTTGCATTATTTTTATGCAATTTTCATATTCTGTATATTCCATATTTAATGCTCTAGCAACCGCTTCATTGGTAATATGCCCTTTATAGCAATTTAATCCTTGTTTAAAATTATGATCCGCTTCAATTGCTTTCTCTAATCCAAGATTGGCAATTCTCAATCCATAAGGTAAAGTAGCATTGGCTAAAGCAACAGTAGATGTTTTAGGAACTGCCCCCGGCATGTTAGTTACCGAATAATGTACAATTCCATCTAAAATAAAGATTGGGTCCATATGACTTGTTGGTCTACTTGTTTCAAAACAGCCACCTTGATCAATCGCAACATCAACTAAAACTGTACCTTTTTCCATTAGTTTTAAATGTTCTCTACGTACTAACTTTGGTGCTTTATCACCAGGTAATAAAACACTTCCTACAACAACATCCGCTTTCTTCAACTCTTCTTCTATGCTTTTGTCATCACTATATAAAGTCTCAACTTGTCCATTAAAGACATCTTCGATATATGCTAAACGCTCTAAGTTACGATCAAGGACGGTAACAGTCGCTCCTGTACCAAGTGCTGTCTTACAAGCACTCATACCAACAACTCCACCACCGATAATCGTTACATGTCCACTTTTAACACCTGGAACACCCGACAACAATATCCCTTTTCCACCATAGGTTTTTTCTAAATACTTCGAACCTTCTTGAATGGATAAGCGACCTGCAACTTCAGACATTGGTTTTAATAATGGTAAACCACCATCTTTATCTCTAACTGTTTCATAAGCCATTGCAGAAATATGTTTTTCTAGCATAACTTTAGCCAAATCTTCGTCTTTCGCTAAGTGAAAATAAGTAAAAATTATTTGTTCATTTTGCATTAAATCATACTCTTGCGCTAATGGTTCTTTAACCTTAATAATCATTTTTGACTTTTCCCAAACATCTTTGGCATTATCTAAAACCTTAGCACCAGCTTCTCTATATTCTTCATCAGTAAAACCACTACCTAAGCCTAAACCGGCCTCAACAAAAACTTCATGGCCTGCCTTTACATACTCAGCAGCATGAGCTGGCATTAAACCAACACGATTTTCAAACTCTTTAACTTCTTTTACGCTTCCTACTATCATAATAAAAAATCTCCTTGTACTTCTTTGACGATCTCCACGTCATTGGCATGTTTTTATCTTGAGTTAGTCCTAAAACCAACTTATCTAAAAATTATAACATACGTAGAGAGTTTTTTTAAATACAGAGCCTTCTTGATTGCTTAATAGAGGCGTTTTTGTTATAGTTTTCATAGATAGGGATATGTTTTTTAAATCCTTTTATCCCGTTTTGGAAGGAGATATTATATGGACAAAAAGAATTTATTTGATTTGCTTGCACGGCCACAAGATGAGGTATTTCAAGAACTCGATGCAAGTCAGAGTGGTTATACAAGTGCGAAAGCAGAAGATCTCTTAGAGGAATACGGGCCCAATGAAATAAAACAGAAAAAGAAGAAAAATCCACTTGTCGGATTTGTGAACGTTTTAATCAACCCATTTAACTTAGTCCTAATGGTAGTTATTGCAGTTACCTTCATTAGTGACATAGTCCTTGCGAAAGATAAAGATTATATTACAATCACAATTCTTGTAGTAATCGTAATGATTTCAACTTTAATTTCATTTATACAAGATGAACGCTCTAGCGCTGCCAGTGAAAAACTTCTTAACATGGTATCAAATACAACAGCCGCACTAAGAGATGGACAATTTGTTGAAATCCCAATTGATGATTTAGTTCTTGGTGACATTGTTCGTTTATCAGCTGGTGATATTATCCCTGCCGATATGCGAGTCATATCAGCCAAAGACTTGTTTATTTCTCAAGCGACACTTACCGGTGAATCACAACCAATTGAAAAGTTTGTTAGCTTCGATGAAGATAAAACAGATAGTGAAAGTGATTACTCAAACCTTTGCCTCATGGGAACAAACGTTGTCAGTGGTAGTGCTCGTGCTTTGGTTATTAGAACCGGTAACGATACCTATCTTGGACAAATGAATCGTAGTCTTGAAGATACAAAAAGACAAAACAGTTTTGAAAATAGTATTGAAACCATCAGTCGTTTATTAATGAGACTTATGATTATCATGTTACCGATCATCTTTATCATAAATGGACTTCTAAAAGAAGATTTCCTAGTCTCATTCACATTTGCTCTTACAGTTGCGGTTGGTTTAACACCAGAAATGTTACCTGTTGTTCTAACAAGCGGATTAGCACGTGGTGCTATAAATATGGCTAAACATGAAACAATCGTCAAGTCACAAAGTTCTATCTCTTCATTTGGTGAAATGGATGTCCTTTGTACAGATAAGACAGGAACCATAACTCAAGACAATATTATCTTAGAAAGATATATGGACGTAAATGGTGATGACGATATGCGTGTCTTACGTCATGCATATTTAAACTCATATTTCCAAAGTGGTTTAAAAAACCTGATTGACTTAGCTATCATCGAACGAGCCAACTCCTATAATATGGATGACCTTGTTAATTACTACCGAATTGTTGATGAAGTTCCTTTTGACTTTGCTCGAAGAAGAATGTCAGTTATTCTCGAAGATAGAAGTGGTAAAAGACAATTAATCACTAAAGGTGCCGTTGAAGAAATATTAAAGATCTGTAGTTATATTGATCGTGATGGGGTTGTTACAAAGCTTGATGACCAAACAAGAGAAGAAGCTTTTGAAGTTTATTCCCAACACAATAACGATGGTCTAAGAATGATTGCAGTTGCTCAAAAGAACGAAATACCAAATGAACATGAATTCGGAATTAAAGATGAATCAGATATGGTTCTAATAGGATTTGTAGGTTTCTTAGACCCACCTAAAGAAAGTGCTAAACCAACAATTGAAAGTTTAAATCAACACGGAGTTGACGTTGTTGTTATCACAGGTGACAGTTTAGGAGTTGCGAAGAAGGTTTGTTCCAAAGTAGGAATAGATACTGAAGTGACCTACTTAGGTAAAGATATTGATGAAATGGACGATGAACAATTAAGAAATGTTGTCGGAACTTGTCATTTATTCGCTAAAATCTCACCTGTACAAAAACAAAGAATCGTTCAAGCATTCCAAGAAAATAATCACACGGTTGGTTTCTTAGGTGATGGAATCAACGATGCTTTAGCATTAAAACAAGCAGATGTTGGTATATCAGTTGATACCGCAGTTGATATCGCTAAAGAAAGTGCCGACATCATCCTTCTAAAGAAAGATCTTACTGTATTAGAAAAAGGAATCTTGGAAGGAAGAAAAACTATTGTTAATATGATTAAATATTTAGAAATGGCTGTTAGTGGTAACTTCGGTAACATGATATCTGTTATTGTTGCTAGCTTATTCCTACCATTCTTGCCATTACTACCAGTTCACATCCTAGTTCAAAACTTATTAAGTGACTTAGCTCAAACTGGAATTCCATTTGATAATTGTGATGATGAAGATCTACAAAAACCGCGTAAACTGGAATCAGATCGTCTTGTTAAATTTATGGCAGTCTTTGGACCATTAAGTTCAGTCTTTGATTTAATGTCCTTTGCAGTTCTATACTTTGTCTTGGGCATAAATACCCCAGAACAAGCAAGTATCTTCCAAGCTTTCTGGTTTACATTCGGAATTTTATCACAAGCTCTTATTATCTTTATTATTAGAGCTAAGAAACCATTCACTTTCAAAAACAAACCATCAACCGTATTGGTTGCTGTCTCAGCGCTTGCTGTAGGGATTACACTGTTGATTGTGAATACACCGATTGCTTACTCGATTGAACTTGTACCGCTTGCACCAGGCCACTTAATGTGGGTCCTAGGCATTGTTGCCCTCTATCTAGTAAGTACAGCTATTGTCAAACATTTTGTTTGGACACCATTAGATTAAAAAAATATCGCTCCGGCGATATTTTTTTTACTTATTTAATCTCTCTAAGACCTGGACCAATTTCAGCAATATAGAAATCAGCCTCATAACCTATTTCTCCCAAATACTTTTCTGATATATTTTTAATTATCTGTTCTTTATACTTATCTTCAATAATTGCAATGGCACATCCCCCAAAACCAGCACCTGTCAAACGCGCACCTAATACACCTTCTTCAAGCCAGGCATTTTCAACTAAACAATCCAGCTCTTTACTACTTACTCCATAGTCATTCTTTAATGATAAATGACTCTCATTCAGCAATTTCCCAAAAGCCTCTACATTTCCTTCTTTTAAGACTTTAGATGATAATAAGGTTCTTTCATTTTCACTAACCGCATGATGAGCTCTTTTATAAATAATCGGATTTTTAAAATCTGATTTGATTTTCAATAATTCCTCTGTATTAATCGAGCAAATATGTTCAACATCATAATGATCTTGAATGATGGATAGTGCTTGAGAGCATTCTTCTATTCGCTGATTGTAAGCTGAATCTTCAAGACCCCTACGCTTATTTGTGTTCATAATAAGAATCGATTTATCTTCCAATATAACCGGATTATAGGAATACTCTAATGTTTCAGTATTCAATAGTATCGCTTGATTCTCTTTCCCCATTGCCACTGCAAATTGGTCCATAATACCACAATTCACACCTATAAATTCATTTTCTGACTTTTGAGCTAATAGTGCCAACTCAATATTGCTTAAATCTAAAGAAAAATATGTTCTAAAGATTTCACCTGTCAACAATTGAATAGATGCACTACTTGATAAACCAGCACCATTGGGAATATTACCAAAGAAAAGAATATCCAAACCATGTCTAAACTCAATGCCAAGATTAACCATAGCCCAAATCACGCCTTTAGGATAATTTGCCCAATTATCTTTAGGGTCATTTCTTAAATCATTTAAATCTACTGAAATAACACCAATTTCTTTAAAATTATTGGAATAGAAATTAACAATTTCATCCTCACGCTTTTTAACTAAAGCATAAGTTCCTAAAGTGATTGTCGCCGGCATGACCAAGCCGCCGGAATAATCAATGTGCTCACCAATCAAATTAATTCTTCCAGGTGCAAAGAAAAACGATTCTGCTTTTTTATTATATACTTTTTCAAAATCGTTCATTAAGTCTTGTTTTAATGTATCCATCACAAAATACCCTCCATTTAGTAAATCTTTACTTAAATAATAATACTTATATCTAGTTTTGTCAATCAGACACAAATATTACAAAAAGGACTACACTATAAAGTGCAGCCCTTTTTAACTTTTAAATATGATATACAGATTCTCGTTTAATCAATTTTGTACCAATGATTGTTTTACTTGGCATACTAATACCATTCTCAATCATAGCTAATAATGTGTTAACAGATAAGATCGCCATATATTTAGTATCTAACAATACCGTAGTTAGCGGTGGGTTATAATATGCGGCAGCCGCTATATCATTAAATCCAATAACAGAAATCTCTCTTTGCTCTGAACGCAATGCACTTAGTGCTCCAAGCGCAATTGTATCACTTGCACAAATAATTGCTGTTATGTCATGAGAATTATCTTTTTCTAATATCTTTTTAACACCATTTACACCAGTATCAAAGTCAAAATCACCAATATATACATTATCATCATGAAAGCGTAATTCTTCATCTGATTTAAGGAGTCTTTTTACTTCTTTTTCACGAATATCAATAAATTGAGAACTATAATCACTATATCCCTCTCTACCACCAATAAATGCAATTGATCGGTGTCCACAATCCTTTAAGTAATTAATGACTTTTATACTTGCATTTTTAAAGTCATGCACTACTGAAGTATATTGATTACCATCAGGACTAAAGTCCACAAAAACGATACTATTACATTGCTTATTTAAATAATCAATTTGAGATTGGCTATACTTACCAATACAAACAAGACCATCATAATTTTTCTGAGAAATAAGTGTAATATCATCAATAAAATATCGGTCAAAGGAAAGATCTTTAGTACTCAATGCAAGTTCAATTGAATTTCTTAAACTTGAGTAATAAGGATCATCCTCTTCCATATCATGGCTAATCCATTGCAAAAGAGCGAGACTAGGCTTTTCATCAATTTTCTTTGCCTTAATTTGATACCCCATATCCGCAGCAGCATTCAAAATAGCTTTTTTAGTTTCTTCCTTAACCTTTATTGTTGGATCATTATTTAAAACTCGTGATGCTGTTGCAATACTAACATCTGCTTTTTTCGCAACATCTTTTAGCTTAACCATGCTTATTCCCCCTTAAGTTTATTTAACTCTTCTAGAACTAATTCTAATTGCCTTTGGTATTCGCTTAATTTATTTTTTTCTTCATCAACTTTTGCCTGCGGTGCTTTCTCAACAAAGTTTTTGTTAGCCAACATTGAACTAGCACGTTTTATTTCTTTATTGAGATGATCTTTTTCATCCTCTAATTTACTTAATAGCATTTCAACATCAATCATTTCGGATTTATTAAATAATAAAGTCGCACCATTAATTGCTTGTTTAATTACATCTTCTTCTAAACTAGTAATGGTAACTTTTGCCATCTTTTCAAGCATCGCTTGAATTAATTCACTCAATTCAATCGTTTTATCATCTTCATCACATATATTGATACTTAAATTCTTTGAAGGTTTAATTTCATAAGAAACTCGCAATTCACGAATCTCCGAAATCGCGTCAATTAGCATTTCGACTTCTCTAATACCATCTAGATCAACTTCATAGAAGCTTGGCCACTGTGCTAAATTAATACTTTCTTCAACATTTTCTAAAGTTAGGTAAATTTCTTCAGTAACAAAAGGCATAAATGGATTCAACATAATCAAGATATTCTTTAATAAGAATTCTAATGTAGCCTTACTTGCATAGACTTGTTCTTCATCATCACTTTGTAAACCAGTTTTACTTAATTCAATATACCAATTAGCAAAGTCATCCCAAATAAATCTTGTTAAAGTATTTCCTACTAAAGAAAATTCATAACGATCCATGTTTTTATTTACTTCTTCAAGTGTTTGATTATATTTATTAATAATGTATCGATCAACTTGTGAAAGTTTAGCTTTATGAATATCGTATGATTGACCTTCTAGATTCATAATAACATATCTTGATGCGTTCCAAATTTTATTAATGAAATTCCATGATGCTTCAACTTTTGATGGAATATATCTCATATCTTGACCTGGACTTGAATTAGTCGTTAAAAAGAAACGAAGTGCATCAACACCATACTCTTCAATCACATCCATAGGATCAACACCATTGCCTAAAGACTTACTCATTTTTTTACCTTCTTCATCACGAATGAGTCCATGAATAAGAACATCTTTAAACGGTATGGAATCCGTAGCATATCGTGCTTGAAATGCCATTCTAGCAACCCAGAAGAATATAATATCATAACCTGTTACCAAAACATCTGTAGGATAATAGCGATTAAAATCATCACTTTCTTCAGGCCAACCTAAAGTTGAGAAAGGCCAAAGAGCACTTGAGAACCATGTATCTAAAACATCCTCATCTTGTTCCCAATTTTCAATATCTTCAGGTGCTTCTAAACCAACATATATTTCATCAGTATTTTTATTAAACCATGCTGGAATACGATGACCCCACCACAATTGTCTAGATATACACCAGTCTTCGATATTTTCTAGCCATCTCGTAAAGGTATTGTCAAACCTTTCTGGATAGAAATCTATCCCATCAATTCCTTGATGTTTTAATACCTCTTCAGCAAGTGGCTTCATCTTAACAAACCATTGCTTTGAAAGATATGGCTCAACAATAACATCAGTTCTTTCGGAATGACCTACTTGATGAACTCTACTTTCAATAGAAATTAACTTACCCGATTTTTCAATATAGTCAACAAGACTCTTGCGACATTCAAAACGATCCATGCCCTCAAATTGATGAGCAAGTTCATTCATGCTTCCATCTGGATTCATACATATAGGCATTTCTAAACCATGTTTTTCACCAATTGTAAAGTCATTTGGATCATGGGCTGGAGTACACTTCATAACACCTGTTCCAAACTCAATATCAATATA
>CAZRNT010000019.1:4328-14656 GCA_964601525.1 uncultured Erysipelothrix sp. | reverse complement strand
CATTTGGTGAAGAAGGTGTTGACAAACGTATTGATGTTATTGCGACAGCTATAAAAGTCAATTTAGAAGTCGATGAATTAATTGAATTAGAATTGTCTTATGCTCCACCATTTGGTGCCGCAAAAGATATCGTTAATTTACTGGGCTATGCTGCTCAAAATATCATCGAATCTTATAGTGAGCCATTGCAATGGTATGAACTTGAAGACATGTTAGAAGATGGAGCGCTATTGCTCGATGTTAGAGATGGTGTTGCCTTTGATCAAGCTCATATTAAAGGTGCAAAAAATATACCACTGCATTTCTTAAGGTGCCGTTTCCATGAATTGCCATATGATAAAACAATCATTACATCATGTGCAAGTGGGCAATTAAGTTATAGTGCAGAGAGAATATTAAAACAATCAGGATTTAAAGTTAGAAACCTTGATGGGGGACTCAGACTTTACTCTCAAATGTATCCTGATAAAATAGAAACTAAATAAAAGGAGTGATTTCATGATTTGTGAAAAAGATTTGCGAAACCAACTAAGTAGAACAGAAGGCCAAATTCGCGGTATCATTAAGATGCTCGATAATGATTCGGAATGTCAGAATGTCCTCACACAACTGATGGCTGTACGTTCCAGTGTTGAAAAGGTGATAAGCCTTGTTGCAGTCAATAATTTGATCGAATGCATGGAATCACCAAATACAAGTGATGAAGATGTAGAAGATGCAGTAAATTTACTTGTAAAATCTAGATAAATAAAAAAGATGGATCCAATAAGGATTCATCTTTTTTAAACTATTAAGTAAACTTAACTTTACATACACCTTTATCAATTTCTCTTTTTGTCCACCCAAGCCCAATGCCTATTAGTAGTAATGAAACAAGTTTATAAGGTAAACCTGCTAAAGGAAGAACAAAGACTGAGAAAGTAATTCCAATATTCGCAAAGAATGCAATGACACATGGTGTGCAACCATAGGTTAGTATTCCAAATAAAATGGATACAAAGCTCATATTAGCTCCTTTAGAATCTTGCCCTTTTAAAATTACCATTGCTGAACTTAAATTCATTAAGATAGCACTTAGTAATGCCATGATCAGATTAATACTTATATTTAGAATTACAAGATATGTCCCGTATGTATCTTTCATAAGGGCATATGGCATATTGAAAGAATCAATAAGAGTATACATAAACATAAATAAGATTGAGAAAGCAATTCCTTGCATTATATATTTTTTTGTTTTTAATAATTCGATCGCTTCTTGAAACATAAACAGCTCCCTTCTTAGATAAAATATACCCCATACGGTATCTTAGTCCAAGTATTTTGCCCTCAATTATGGAAAATTAGTGCTTATACTTAACTAGAAGCAAAAATCGTGCTACAATAATACAGTACAATAAAAAGGAAAGAGGTGTTTATTATTAATAATGATCACAAAAACGATCACTTAGAGATGGATGAACAGGAGCCAATTATGGACCCTGCAGCTGATCTAAGATGGGAAAGTTTAGCCTCTGTGGAGCAAGAACAACAAAAAGGATTAATCGCAGAAGTCAGACGTTTAAGTAAAACAGTTGATGAAGACGGACGCATTGAATCGATAAAAAAAGAGTGGGAAGAAGCTTTAGCTGACAATGAAGACAGCTATATCGAAGCTGAATTCGAAAACGCTCTTAAAATTTATGAAGATAATCAAGCAAGATTTTCTGAAGCTAAGCGAATTAAAACTGAACTTCTAGAAGAATCCCGTAAGTTAGAAGACTCAAAAACATGGGCTAAAACTTCAAAGAGAATTCAAGAAATGCAAAAGATTTGGCGTGAAGCTGGATTTGCAGGTCAAGGTATTGATCAAGAACTTTGGGAAGAATTTTCCAAGTCCAATGATATATTCTTTAATAGACAAAATGAATTCTTTGATCAACGTCAAGAATTACAAGCTGAAGCAGCAGAACAAAAAGAACTTCTAATTGCTGAAGCAGAAAGTCATAAAGAATCAAGTGAGTGGAAAGAAACTTCCGCAAAAATGCGTGAATTGATGGATAAATGGAAAGAAGTAGGCTTCGCTTCAAGAGAAGTAGAAGACGAGTTATGGGAACGCTTTAATGGTGCTCGCCAACATTTCTACCAACGTCAACATGAACATTTTGATGAAATGAGAGAAAGACATGCTAAAGCCAAAGAAATCAAAGAAGGCATAATTGAAGAAGCACGAGATCTTGCTTTATCATTTAACTTTGATGGAGCTAAAGAGAAAATGGATGAATTATTCAACCGTTGGAAAGAAGCTGGATCAAGTGGTAGAGCTCATGAGCAAAAATTATGGGATCAATTCAAATCACATCAAGATGAATTCTATAATAAATTCAACGAATATCGTCGCTCAAATGCAGAAGAACGTCGTTGGGATATGGAAGAAGAAGCAAAACGCTTAGAAATCCGTATTAATGCTCTTGAAGAAATTACTGACATGGTAAAAATCAAGTTAGAATCTTTCGAAAGTATGGATACTCTAGATGAAGATCAAGAAAAAGAACAAGCAGAACTCTTGGAAAGTCTAAAAAATAACGAAGAACGATTAGATGAATATCATCAAGCTATGAATTCTTTACAAGACGAACTTGACAGATATTAACAAAATTAAAGCAACATTTTATTTGAATGTTGCTTTTTTATTTGTTCTTATATTTATTTTTCATATCAATGATAACCTGATTAAATTTATCGGATTTTAATTCAGGGAATCTTTTAAGTAATTTCTTTTCCCGAGTCTTAAATTTTTCGCTAGTTAATTTTAATTTTGCTTGAGCTTCTTTGAAACGTACATCTAAACCTTCAAAAAAGTCTTCTGTTGCATTAGAGAACTCATCAAAGCTAAGTGGAGAATTATGTTCTTCAAACCATGTAAGTACTTCATTTTTAACTTTATCAACTTGTTCAACGTATCTTTTAAAGTTAATAACTGATAACAGACTTGAAGTAAAGTCGATTACAAGAATGATAAATGAAGATAAAGCAATAAATTTTAAAGTATCACTGGGAACCTTAGCTAGTAGATTTGTTACAAAAGGGTGAATCCACTCAACAAGTATCACGGATAACAGACCAAACAAAATACTATTTCTTAGACATATTCTGCCATTTATATTAAACTTTCGTTTGGAATAATCCCACCATCTCATATCAAAGAGCTTTTCCATTGCCCAACTTGTCAGGTATTCTAAAGTGCTTGTAAGGATAATCCCGAGAAGAAATACAGAGAGTGGGTGTGAAGAAAAAGGTACTAAAAAATAAAGTATAGACATTGCTCCAAAAGCATAGATTGGAATAATTGGTCCATGTAGGAATCCTCTTTCAACAAATTTGCCATTTGGTATTGATACATATAGAGTTTCCACAATAAATCCTAAAAAGGCGTAAATCAGCCAATAGATATAATAAATTTCCATAAGTTCCCCCTAATGTGTTCATAAGCATATGATATAATAAATAGTATAACAAAGGAAGTGAATACATTGAATCTTATCGAAGGCTTAATAGAATCAGAAGCTTTGAGGCTCCTTGTCAAAAAAATAGCACTGGCTGTTTTTGTATTGTTTATGGGAACAGTTATTGTAAATCTTATCATTAAATGGTTGAAGAAAATTTTGTATATTGGACCTCATAATCAAAAGAAAAGAACTTTATTCACAGTTCTTTCTAGCTTGGTTAAATATGTTATTTACTTTTTAACATTTATGACTATTTTAGAAATATTTGGGATATCAACGCGATCAATCGTTGCGGTTGCTAGTGTGGGCAGTGTTGCCTTAGGTTTTGGAGCACAAGCTTTAGTTAAAGATATTATTTCTGGATTATTTATTTTAACGGAAAATCAATTTAATGTGGAAGATTTAATTGAGATTGCTGATTATACAGGAACTGTTGAGGTTATGAGCTTAAGAACAACTACCTTAAGAACGGCGAAGGGAGAACAATGTATTATTCCTAATGGAGAAATACGTGGAGTTAAAAACTATTCCCGTGACTATATGAATGCAATTATTGATTTACCTGTTCCCTATGATGTAGATTTAGATCTTCTCTTGGATGATATTCAGAAACATCTTGATGCATTTGAATTGGAAAATCATATTTTGGAAAAACCTAAGGTTCATGGTGTATCGGAATTTGGTGATAGTGCTCTAATGATTCGGATTACATGTAAATGTATGAGCGGAAAAAATTGGGCTGTTGAACGAGCCTTGAGGAAATCATTATTAGACTTATTAAATGCTTTAAATATTGAAGTTCCTTACAATACGAGTACTGTCCATCTTAAGAATGATTAAAATAAAAAAGTTGACATCAAGTTTTTCATAGGATATGATACCCGAGGAACGACAATAGAATAACGGTAGGTGAGGCTACCAAAAGGATACGGATTACTGCCGCAGAGTAGTGGAGACACTATGGAGTTGGTTTGAACAGACTAGGTCGCGAAGGCTTAGGATAATGTAATTTCATTGCCTTTTGGAGTTAAAGCTTGAACGTGTGAACTAAATATTAAAAGATATTTTAACCATGCCTACCACTATAGGCATGGTTTTTTATTGTCGTAAGAAAGGACGTGGTAAAAATGGATTTTGATGAACGACGGTTTGTAGATGCAAAAAAGTTGGAATCAGTTTTCGCCATGTCGAAACTCCAACTCTAATTATAAGTGGGAGGTATTAGCAATGAAAAAAGAACTAATTGTAGATGTCAGAAAAAGATTAACTTGGGCATCTGAAACAGAAAACGATATTGTAATAAAAGAATTAAAGTCAACTCGTAAAGGTGTTCATCCTGATCGTGTTGAGCTAAGTAGAAGACAATTTGGGGATAATCAAATCAATACAGGTAAGGAAGTTTCGATTTTTAAAAGATTAATGGATGCATTTATCAATCCATTTACATCAATCCTTATTGGCCTTGCTGTTGTTTCGTATTTTACTGAAGTGTATTTTGTAGAAGTAGGGGAAAAAGAATACATGACAGTCATTATTGTTACAGTGATGGTCTTGGTCAGTGGTATTCTAAAGTTTGTTCAGGAAACACGTTCTGGTAATGCAGCCAAGCGTTTAAGTGAAATGGTTGAAACAACAACCTTAGTTCTTCGTAGAAATCAAGAACCACAAGAAATTCCTATTGAAGATGTAGTTGTAGGAGATGTTATTCAACTTTCGGCTGGTGATATGATTCCAGCAGATATGCTTGTATTGGAAGCAAAAGATTTATTTGTCACTCAGTCAGCATTGACTGGAGAAAGTTATCATGTAGAGAAAACATCGATTAACTTAAACAATTCTCAAGAGCTTACAGAGCGATCAAACTTACTTTTTATGGGCAGTGATGTTATAAGTGGATTTTCTCAAGGAATTGTAATTGCTACTGGTAAAGATACATTGTTTGGTGAAATATCAGAACAAGTTCAAGAAGAACCAGTAACAACAAGCTTTGAAAAGGGTGTCAACTCCGTAAGTTGGCTACTCATTAGATTTATGGCAGTGATGGTTCCTATAGTATTTGTGATTAATGGAGTTGGAAAACAAGATTGGCTTAGTGCTTTACTCTTTGCTGTTTCAATAGCTGTTGGTCTAACACCTGAGATGTTACCAATGATTGTAACCACATCACTTGCTAAAGGTGCAGTGGCAATGTCAAAAGAAAAGACAATTGTTAAAAGTTTAAATTCCATACAAAATTTAGGGTCAATGGATATCTTATGTACAGATAAAACAGGTACATTAACACAAGATAAAGTTGTTCTAGAATATCACATGGACGTAATGGGGAATGAAGATGACAGAATTTTACGTCATGCATTCTTGAATAGTTACTATCAAACAGGACTTAAAAACTTAATGGATAAGTCGATTATTGACAGAACCTTTGAAGAGGCTGAAAATAATATAAATCTAAAGGGTCTTAGTAAATCATATACCAAAGTAGATGAAGTGCCTTTTGACTTCTCAAGAAGAAGAATGTCAGTTGTTGTTGCAGATGAAAACAATAAAACACAAATGATTACTAAAGGTGCAGTTGAAGAGATGTTATCTATCTGTTCTTATGTTGAGTATGATGGAGAAGTAATGGATTTGAGTGATGATTTGGTCGAAAAGATTTTAAAGACAGTTCATGGTTTGAATGAAAAGGGAATGCGTGTTATTGCCTTAGCTCAAAAAACAAATCCAAGTCCTGTTGGTGAATTTTCAACCAAGGACGAATCCGATATGGTACTGATGGGTTATCTATCATTCCTAGATCCACCTAAAGAATCAGCAATGGAAGCCATTGAAGAATTAACACGTTATGGTGTCACTACCAAAGTTATGACTGGCGACAACGATGTTGTTACCAAAAGTATTTGTGACATGATAGGGATAGATACATCCCACATTGTATTAGGTAGCGACATAGAAGGTAAAACGGATGAAGAATTAAAAGAAATTGTAATGTCATCCAACGTATTTGCTAAATTAGCTCCTTTAGAAAAACAAAAACTTGTATCAGTTTTACGTGATTTAGGTCATACTGTTGGTTTCTTAGGAGATGGAATTAATGATGCTCCAGCAATGACTGAAGCAGATATTGGAATTTCAGTAGATACTGCGGTTGATATAGCAAAAGAATCTTCGGAAGTTATTTTACTTGAAAAAGATTTAGCTGTCCTTGTGAAGGGAATTATCGAAGGCCGTAAGACTTATGCAAATATGATTAAATATATTAAGATGACAGCAAGTTCTAATTTTGGAAATGTGTTCTCAGTCCTGTTAGCAAGTGCATTCTTGCCATTTCTACCTATGGAAGCAATTCACCTTGTCTTGCTAAACTTAATTTATGATCTTTCATCTGTTGTAATACCATGGGATAATGTGGATGAAGAGTATATCCAAGTACCAAGAAAATGGGATGCTGGCTCAATCAGGGACTTTATGATAATTTTAGGTCCTACCAGCTCTGTATTTGATATAACGACTTATTTACTAATGTTCTTTGTGATTGCACCGCAAGTGACTGGATTACAATATAATCAAATTACAGATCCGCAAACAAGAGCATTGTTTATTGCTGTATTCCAAGCAGGATGGTTTGTTGAGTCAATGTGGTCACAAACATTGGTTATCCATATGCTTAGAACACCGAAAATATCATTTATTGAAAGTAGAGCTTCAGCAATAGTTACCATTACTACCTTTGCCGGTATCCTACTATTAACTGCAATTCCATTTACTTCATTTGGTCATAATATCGGATTAGCAAGTTTACCATTAAATTACTTTGCTTGTTTAGCTCTTACTGTATTCCTATATATGGTATTAGTTACTGTAGCAAAAAGATTCTTTATTAGAAGGTATGGTGAGCTTCTATAAAAATCAGACTCTTTGAAAAAAGAGTCTTTTTTTTTGTTATAATTAAACTTAGAAACGAGGCGTTTATTTTGAATAAATACTGGCAATTATTTAGCTCTACATTTTACCTTAGCTCTTTCACCTTTGGTGGCGGTTATGTGATTATACCTTTAATGAAACAGAAATTTGTTGATGAATTAGGGTGGATTGATAATGATGAAATGACTGATTTGATTGCAATAGCACAATCATCTCCTGGATCAATTGCTGTAAATGCATCAATTTTGGTGGGATATAAAATTGCTGGTTTTCCAGGCGCAATTATCACTACTTTGGGAACAATGTTACCACCTCTTTTTATTCTCTCAATTGTGTCAATGTTTTATGTTCAATTTAGGGATAATCGATTTGTATCCGCAGCATTAAATGCCATGCAAGCAGGAGTGGCTGCGGTCATATTAGATGTTGTATTTACAATGGCATATCAAATTGTCAAATCAAAAAAAATAATGACATTAATAGTGATGATAGCTTCGTTTATAGCGGCTTCAGTATTTAAAGTAAATATATTAATCATTATCCTTATTACAGCTAGTTTTGGAGCTTGGACAAGCTTGAGGGGAGCTAAGCAATGAAATTATATATAGATTTGTTCCTTAGTTTTTGTAAGATTGGTATGTTTAGTATAGGTGGTGGTTATGCTGCCATGCCTTTAATTCAAGAACAGGTTGTAAATACTCATTCTTGGTTAAGTTTGGCACAGTTTACCGACCTTATAACCATTTCTGAGATGACACCAGGACCTATAGCACTTAATGCGGCTACATTTGTAGGTTTACAGGTTGCTGGTCTTCCAGGAGCGATTATAGCGACGATTGGTAATATTGTTCCTTCATTCATAATAGTCAGCACTTTAGCTTACATATATTATAAATATAGTGAGATAAATGTTATTCAAGGTATCATTTCAGCATTACGTCCTACAGTTGTAGCATTAATAGCTACTGCCGGCTTAAGCATTGTTCGTAATGCTCTTAGTCCTGATTCTTTTGTTTTTAATGGAGTTTTATTGTTAGTGGCTTTGATTCTTCTAAGAAAGTACAAAAAAAATCCAATTTTTATTATAATGTTTACAGGTTTTGCAGGGATTGTTATGGAGTTGTTTGTTTGACAACTCTTTTTTTTTACTTGTAGAATGAACACTGTTCAGTATGGAGGTGAATTATGAATAAAAGAGTAACATCAAAAGATAAATTATTAAAAGATGCAAAGAAAATAGTCTGGAATGAAGGCTTGGATAAATTAAGCATACGTAATCTAGCAAAAGAAGCAAATGTTTCTATTGGCTCGGTTTACAATTATTTTCCCTCAAAAGCAGAACTTGTCCTAGCAGTCGTTGATGATTATTGGAAAGCAGTATTCTATGAAGACATTTGTAAAGTTCAAAATTTATCAAGTTTCCCAGATTTCTCTGAAAATGTATTTGCAAGACTCATCAAACATGGAAGTGAGTTTCAATCTTTATTCATGAGCCACCTCAAAATACTTGACAAAGAGAAGATGCTCTTATTAAAACAAGGTAAGAAAAACTACTATAAGCATATTAAAGAAGGATTTATGATGGTATTAGAAAAAGATAAAAATATTGATCCAAATGTATGTAATAAACATTTTACCCAAGATTTATTTTTGGATTTAGTTTTTAGAGAAATGGTACATTTAATGTCTCAAAAAAATGATGATTTTACTTTCTTAAGGGCAATTATTTTAAGTTTACTGAATTATAATCAAGGAGGAAATATAAATGAAAAAATTAATTAATACAGCATTTATTTATGCAATTGTTGGGATGGTAGCTGGTGTGTTTTACAGAGAGTTTACAAAAATCATTGGCTTTACAGGTTTAAGTAATTTATCGGTATTGCACACACACGTATTTGTTTTAGGGATGATAATGTTTTTAATTGTAGCGGCTTTGTCCACACAATTGGATATAGTAAATCATGAGAAATTCTCCAAGTTTTATAAGACTTATAATTTGGGTTTAATCTTAACAACAATAATGCTTTTTGCTCGAGGAATGACTCAAGCTTTAGAAATGGATTTAAGTAAAGGATTGAATGCATCGATTTCAGTTATATCTGGCTTAGCTCATATTATTTTAGCTGCAGGTATCATGTACCTTTTCACAATCTTGCGTGATCTTGCTCAAGATTAATTTGCATTCTTTAAAACTTTCGCTATACTTGGCATAGAAGGAGTGATAAGTATGGTATTACCAAATTGCCCAAAATGTGATTCAAATTATGTTTATGAGGACGGTAATTTATTTGTTTGTCCTGAATGTGCTCATGAATGGAATGATTTTACAGATGCAGCCAATGCAGAAGAAAACGCTATTAAAGATGCTCATGGGACAATCTTAAATGATGGTGATGATGTAATTGTAATCAAAGATTTGAAAGTTAAAGGAAGCTCAAATCCAATTAAACAAGGCACAAAAGTAAAAAATATTCTACTTGTACCTGATAATAGTGATGGGCATGACATTGATTGTCGTGTTGATGGATTTGGTGCGATGAAATTAAAATCAGAATTTGTTAAGAAGGCATAAAAAAACTCCAATTGGAGTTTTTTTATTGATATTTACTTACGTCTAGTTTTCCCGCAGCCGCTGTATCAACAACAACAGTTACGTTTGGATGGTTTCTTAAAGCACTTGCAGGGAGATCTTCGGTAATTTCACCTTCGAATAAACCTTTAATAGCATCTTGCTTTGATTCACCATATGCAAAAAGAACAATATTTTTTGCAGACATGATTGATTTAATTCCCATGGAATATGCAAACTTAGGAACATCATCTTTTGTCTCGAAGAAACGTGAATTAGCTTCAATTGTTGATGGAGCTAATGCAACTTTTTCTGTTAGAGAATCAAAAGATGCACCAGGTTCGTTA
>CAZRNT010000019.1:0-4318 GCA_964601525.1 uncultured Erysipelothrix sp. | reverse complement strand
CCTAGGATTTGTAAGTCAATTGGATTTTCTTCGATTAATTTGTTGTAACGAGCACATTCTTTTTCTTCATCTTTTTCAAGACCATCAGGTAAATGATTTTCTTTGAACGGTTTAGCATTAAATAAATGTTCGTTCATGAAATAGTGATAACTTTGTGGGTGATCTTTTCCAATTCCAATATATTCGTCAAGATTAATTGAAATAACATCACTAAAGTCTAAGTCACTTTTTGAAATCAATTCATACATCTTTACAGGTGTGCTTCCTGTAGCTAATCCTAAAACCTTAATTTCATTTGCTTTCATTGCATCGCTGATTATGTTGTAACCAACTTCTGCCCCTTTTTCTGGAGTTTCTACTACTATAAGTTTCATTTTACATCCTCACTTTTCTACCACTACTATTATAAAGAATTAGATGAGAAATGCAAATGCAAGAAGACATGATTAGTGATATAATAATTATATTAGACGGAGGTAATTATGTTAATAGTAAATGGAAAACTCTATTTAGAAGATAGAGTCATTGAAAACGGTTATATAAAAATCGAAAATGATAAAATTATTTCTTTGGGTGAAATGGAATTTGCTCCAAAGGATCAAGATGTAATAGATGCTAAAGGGATGAATGTTATGCCAGGTTTTATTGACCAACACATTCATGGGGCAAATGGTTCTGACCATATGGACGCAAGTCAAGAAGCTCTTAAAACAATTGCAAGTTTCCTTCCTAAAGAAGGAACAACATCTTACTTAGCTACAACCATGACTCAATCAGTTGAGAATGTGGATAAGGCCTTAGTTGAAATTGTTGAGTATATTAACAATGATAATCCAGCAGGTGAAGCTGAGGTATTGGGAATTCATTTAGAAGGACCATTTATTTCTAAAAAACATGTTGGTGCTCAAAATCCTAAATACGTTATGAAGCCTACTTTGGAAGCGTTTGAACATTTTTGGGATGTATCTGAACATAAGATTAAATTAATTACTTATGCTCCAGAAGAAGCAGAAACAGGATTTACAAATAAATTAAGAGAAGTTGGGGTAGTTCCTTCGGCTGGACATACAGATTCATATTATGATGAACTTGTTGAGAAAATTCCAGAAGGCTTATCGAACTTAACTCATTTCCATAATGCAATGACACCTCATCACCATAGAAATCCTGGTGCTGTGACCGCTGGTTTAATGCATCCAGAATTAAAAGCTGAACTCATTGTTGATGGTGTGCATTTACATCCTCATGTTGTGAATGCTAGTTATCAATTAAAAGGTGTTGATAATGTAATTGCAATTACTGATGCAATGCGTGCTAAAGGTTTACCAGATGGTGAATATGATCTTGGTGGCCAAACTGTTTATAAAAAAGGCAAAGAATGTCGAATTGAAACTGGTTCATTAGCTGGTAGTGTTGCGGAAATGGACTTTGTTGTTCGAAACTTAAAAGAATTTACAGGTTGTTCAATGCAAGACTTAGTTAAGATGTCAAGCGTGAATAGTGCTAAGCAATTATCTGTATATGATCGAAAAGGTAGTTTAACTGCTGGTAAAGATGCTGATATAGTGATCGTTGATAATGACATCAATGTACAAGCGACAATTTGTCGAGGTGTATTAGCATATCAAAAATAAAAAAAGGGCTGTAACAATCTAATCGTTACAGTCCTTTTTTTATTTGAAGTAGTCGATGACTACATTATTTCTAAACATTTCTTCTACAGACTTTCGATTGTCTGTTCTTGCTTGGATATCAGCTCCATAATCTTGTAATAAATGGAATACGGAACGTATATCCTCATCGAGCTCATCATCAGTAATCGATAAATCTAAGTTGAGTGCATCAAGCACTGCTCTCATTATAGGGAGATTCCCATATGAGTCAACTTGATTAATATCTGCGCCTTCATCTAATAAACGTTTAAGGATTTCTAAATGTTTATTAAATAAAGTACCATCATTTTTAGGCCCATCGGCCGCACGACGTGGGAAGCGACTATTTTTAATTGCAGCTTTGATAGCTACATGTAAAACAGGTATTTTCCATTCATCTAATGAACCTGATCCTATAAAATTAACGTCAGCTCCTTGGTCGATTAAGTAATTTGCGATTTCACATTCGCTCTTAATGATAGAAACTTGTAATGGTGATTGCCCTTCAATCTCTTGGGGCATATCTGCTACACATGATACTAAAGTCGGATCCTCTGATATGATTTGTTTTACCTTCTCGATGTCTGAATTATCTATGGCTTTAAACAATAATTTCAAGATGTTCAATCCTCCTTCATACATTCCTATTATATCATGCATTTTGAATTATATTGCTGTTTATGTCTGAATCCTTGTTTATGAGTGCTAAAACAAGCTTATAAATGAGATAAACAATGATATGGGAGACAAAGGCGAAGACAATCATTAATTTTATGTGATCAAATGATAATTTATCTAATTCAAGTAATGGCCAGAAAACTAAGCTAGAAATCATAAAGCCTATAAAATCAATAACTATGACTGCTGATCTGTATAGATTTAATGGTTTATAGATGCGATAAATCATGTGAATTGATATATAGCCATTTAAAAAATACATCATGGTTTGGGAACTATTAATATCTAAATTAAATGTGTTGTTGAAGACATTTAGAATAAGCCAGAAAAAGATAATTGCTCCTGCGTTAGGGACGGAGTGTCGTAAGACATGAGTAAATAAGCTTTCTTTTGGTTTATCAATGTTTTGTTCAAAAAGAAGCATGAATGATGGGAATCCATCGACGAACATATTTGTTAGAGTAATTTGAAATGGCATGAAAGGAAAGGGTACATTCATAATAATTGAAATGAATGAAACAAAGAAGGTTAGAATTGTTCTTAAATAGTACATCGAAGCAGAACGGGTAATATGGTTCATAACTTGACGTCCTTCTTTCACAACATCAACAAGCGTTGAAAGTTGTCCATCCATGATAACAACTTGAGAAATTTGCAATGCGGCATCACTGCCTTCGCCCATCGCAATGGAACAATCTGATTTTTTTAAAGCCAGAACATCATTAATTCCATCACCAGTCATTGCTACTTTTTTATTGTTTTTTTGTAATGCTTCCACAAACTTTAATTTTTGACTTGGTGTAGCACGTCCGAAAACACTATAGTTCATAATTGCATGTTCGATTTCCTCATCGGTTTTAAGGCTTCGTGCATCAATGATATTATTGGCACCTTTAACATTTGCTTGTTTAGCAACCGCCTTGACGGTTTCAATATTATCTCCAGAAATTACCTTCACATCTACATCGTTTTCTGTAAAAAAGTCAATCGCGCTTGCTGCATCTTCGCGAATAGGATCTTGGATTGCTATAAAAGCTAAAGGCTCGATATTATTAGGAACAAAATCCTTATTTATTTCACCTTCATAAAGACCAGACAAGATGATTCTAGAGCCGTTCATTCTTTCGGTATGCATGTTTATAGGTAAATCCAATTTATCGTTAAGGACTTCAGGAGCTCCTATTATTAGGGAATAGCCATCATCAAATGAAAGGGCAGACCATTTTCTTGAAGAGGAAAAGGGAACTTCATGAATCAATTTTAATTGAGAATCGGAATCGTAAGCATCCTTCAATGCTTGTGCAGTCGCATTATTATCATGAGTGAAGTGAACATAGGCTTGAATATATTTCTCGAAATTTTCATTGAATTGATGGACGGATTTTAATTTCATTTGACCATGAGTTAGTGTTCCGGTCTTATCTAAACATAATACATCTGATTGTGATAGGGTTTCAATTGCATATAAATCCTGAATTAAAGTTTTCTTTGATCCTAATTTTAATGCGCTCGCAATCAAAGATAATGTTGTTAATAAAACTAGACCTTGAGGTAACATTCCTAACAATGCGGATGATGTGTTAACAAAGACGGATTTAGTACTTTGTCCTCTAAGAATTAATCCTTGGTATAAAAGGATGCCGCCTATTGGCACTACAAAATAACTGGTTATTTTTGTAATTCTTTTAAATGTTTTTAAAAGTTCGGATTTACTTTGACGATCAGTTTTAACGGCTTGAGTAATTTTTACAGCGTAATTATCTTGTCCAACATGGATTGTTTTAGCATAACATCCACCACTGACTATGAAACTTCCGGATAGAAGCTCATCACCGAGATTTTTTTCAATAGCATCAACTTCTCCGGTAAGTAGTGATTCATTAACCTCGACGAATCCATCGACTAAGATTGAATCAGCGCTTATTTGGTTTCCGGCCTCGTAGTAGACGATATCATCAAGAACGATATCTTCATTGTCGATTTCAATA
>CAZRNT010000018.1:0-15565 GCA_964601525.1 uncultured Erysipelothrix sp. | reverse complement strand
ATCTCATCAGAAGTATATAAACTATAGTTCACACCTGTCTCTTCATTTACAAGAATCTGTTCAATTTTATTCTTCCATAAAAAAGCCCATTTTTTCTTAAGATATATCTTTTTCTCACTTTTGGTCGCCTTAATGTCTTCATCCACAAGTAAATATTCTAAAGAAAATAAAATTCTAGTTTGCTCTAATGTTAAACCAAATAATTGACTTAAATCCGTTTCACCCATTTTAAGTCCCCTCCTTTGTAACTAATATATCATAGATTAGATTTTAATTTGCAAAATCTTATAAAAAAAGCTCTTAACACTTGTAAATGTTAAGAGCTTTTAGATTATCCTACATAATCTGCAATGGCTGCAGACAAGCGAGGAATGATTTGATTTTTACGTGATACTACATTTTCCATGAAACTACGTTCTTCACCTGGGAAAGCATCTTTAGCTGCTTCTTTCAGTTTACCTGCTGCTAGAACAATTGATCCATTATCGACAACACTTGTAAATACAACAACCAATAAATCTAATCGATATCGTTCCACAAAGCTTTCCATTTCTAACTCGAATTCATCAATGATTGTTTCAAGTTCTTCGAAATGATAGACAACAACTTGAGACACCATAACCTCTTGTCCTGAAATGTAGAATGTCTTGATATCTTGATTGATAATCTCTTGGTAGGATTTGTTTTTAAAGTTTGAAGTTGCTTCATACATTTCTTGAGCAAATTCAAAGCGATCAAGTCCACTCGCTTCTTCTAAATATTTAGCAATTTTATGATCAGCATCTGTTGTCGTTGGCGACTTAAGATTTAAAGTATCCGATACAAGAGCTGCCAGGAGTAAAGATGCTATTTCTTTAGGAATTTCAAGTTCATGTTCTTGATACATTTTCGTAATAATTGATGCTGTAGAACCAATAATCTCATTTCTAAAGTAAATAGGTTTATTGGTACTTAAATCTCCTATACGGTGATGATCAATTATTTCTAAAACATCAGCCTGTTCAATTCCTTCAACAGATTGTGACGCTTCATTATGATCAACTAATATAATCTTTTTACTTGAACTATTTAAAATATGATAACGAGAGACAAAACCAAATAGACGATCTTGATCATCTACAACTGGATAGGTTCTAAAACGTGTTTGTAACATTTTTCTACCAACATCATCTGCGAACTCATTTTTGTTGAAATAAACTAAATCTGTAGTCATCACTTCTCTAATGTTTGGGGCAAACAAAAGATAACGAGAAGTGTTCATTGAACCATGAGACGATTTGATTAAGGTACAATCATATTCTTTTGCAAGTTCGATGACATCCTCTTGAATTTCTTCAGTCCAAACCATCACAATACAAGCAGCACCTTTTCGAATTGCTTCTTTTTGTGATTCTGCATCATTGCCAATAATCACCAAGCGATTGCTTAGCTCATAATGTTCAAGCTTCGTTTCAGCAATTGCGATAATACTTGTTTTACCATTAAAATTAAATTCTTTTGATTTAAAGATAAGTTCACCATCAATAGCACGAACAATATTTTCCACAGGTGTTCTTTTTAATAAATCAATAGTATGAGCCGTATCTCCCATTGCAATATGCGCTAGGTTAGATATCGTCACCATACCAATTAGACGCTGTCTATCATCCACAACGGCTAATGATCTATGTTTCTTAGCAATTAAATCCATAGCATCTTTAATAGAAGCATTTAAGGAAATTGTACTTGCTTGGTCCATCTCAATTTCATCAAGAGAAGCCCTTGCATCCTTAAGAAATACTGGTTTATCTACATTAAATCTTTTGAGAAGATAAGATGTTTCATCATTCACAGCTCCTAAGCGACAAGCAATCGCAGGAACTCCTAATTTATTCTTCAAATCAGCATAAGCAATAGCTGATGCAATTGAATCAGTATCAGGATGACGATGTCCTGTAATAAATATATTATCCTTCTTTTTATGCATGATAGCCCCCTTTGTTAATCTTTCATAATTTTATCACAAATGAAATTATTTTAGTAGTTCTAAAATATCATTTGCACTATGAACAATATGTTTTGCACCCGTTTCTTTTAATTCAGATACAGAACGAAAACCCCAGGAAACACCAACAGCATTCATATTTGCATTATTAGCTGTAAACATATCAACATTACTATCACCAACAAAGTAAATATCCTTTGGTTCTAATCCCATAGTATCAGCAATCTTTAACGCATAGAATGGATTTGGCTTTTCTTTACCATCAAATTGATCACCATAAACCGCAACAAAATCAATATCATTAAAATAAACTTCCACAATCTTATCAGTATACTCTTGTTTTTTATTGGTACAGATTGCTATTGGAATATTTTTTTCATTGAGACTTTTTAACATCTCTATAATTTGTGGATATGGTTGTGACTTCTCATGATATCTTTCCCCATACTCATTCAAGAACTCCTCCAAGATTTGTTCTTTATTTTCATAATCAGCTGGGCAAGCACGATCAACCAATACTTTCATACCATTTCCAACAAAATTCTGATATGCCTCACGATTATGTTGTTTAAGACCATATTTTTTTAAAACAGTATTTAAACTATTCATTAAGTCATCCAATGAATCTAACAATGTTCCATCTAAATCAAATATAAATCCCATACTATTCCCCTATTCTATACTTTTTATTTTCTTGTTTAGGACCTGAGAATTCAATTTCTCTATTCTCAAGCCAGGTAGAAAAACGATCAATATCAGCAATATAGTTTCCAAAATTACTTGGGAAGAATCGACTTGGTTTTAAAGTCTCTACCATGAATTTAGCATCCTCATCATATTCCTCACCCCAAAGCGGATTGACACTCGCAATCATAATATTAGGACGAACAACTTTCTTCAAAGACATGATAAGCATTCTAAAGCTATCAATTGCTTCTAATAACTGAAGATTACTTGGTTTTTTAATTTTACTTTGAGAACTTAAATTTCCACCATGGAAAACACTCTTACCATTTTTTTCAATTAAATAAGCAATACCATTATTTTTATGTCCAACAACAATCAAGCGAAAACCACCAAAGTGAAGAACATCTCCTGCGGAAACTTTTACACTTGCATTTTCCATTAATAAATCTCTTGGTGAGATAATTGGTTTCTTATAAGATTTGATTGATTCATCATAATGATTTTCATCAAAACTCGAAACTAAAAAATATGTTTGCTTTTTTTCCATCAAATACTGTGAAGGCAATCGTCCTTCACTGTAATCAATAATAAAAACTGTATCATCCCACTCAATGGCATAACCATTTTTAGATAAATATTCTATTGTTAACATTTTTACCTCCTAACTTAATTCTGATTGTCCATGGTAAAGGGAAGCATAACGACCATTCATTTCTAATAAATCATCATGGCTACCTCGCTCTACAATTTGACCATGCTCAAGTACAATAATGGCATCAGCGTTTCGAACTGTAGATAATCGATGAGCAATAACAAAAGTCGTTCTTCCTTGCATAATCGAATCCATTCCTCTTTCAACAAGTTTCTCTGTTCGAGTATCAATTGACGAAGTTGCTTCATCAAGAATCAAAATGCTTGGATTCGCTACCGCAGCTCTCGCAATATTTAAGAGCTGTTTTTGTCCCTCGGACAACTCATCCCCAACTCCACTTATTATTGTATCGTATCCATGCTCTAAATGCCTAATAAAATAATGAGCATTTGCTAATTTCGCAGCTTCAATACATTCTTTATCACTTGCTTCAAGATTTCCATAACGAATGTTGTCCATAATTGTTCCCGTAAACAAATTTGTATCCTGTAAAACCATCGCAATGTTTTTTCTCAAACTTAAGCGATTAATTCTTTTAATATTTATATCATCAACTAATATCTCACCAGAGTCTATATCATAGAAGCGAGAAATTAAATTAGTAATTGTAGTTTTACCTGCACCAGTCGAACCAACAAAAGCAATTTTTTGACCCGGCTTTGCATAAAACGATACATTTTTTAAAACTTTTTGATTGGGAACATAAGAAAATGTTACATCATTAAACTTCACATCACCCTTAATATCACTAATCAATAAGTCATCCTCATTAATTTCTTCCAAAGGCCAATCTAAAAGCTCAAAAATACGCTCAGCTGAAGCTAAAGCAGATTGTAAAGTTGTGAATTGACTTGAAATTTGATTAATTGGTTTACCTTGAGTACGCGTCATATTAACATAAGCACCAAGATCACCAATACTTAAACCAAAGTTAATTGCTAAGTATCCACCAACTATCCCAATAATAGCATAATTAATGGTATTCATATTTTGCATTAATGGAAACATCATAATTGAAGTAATTTGTGCCTTTTGAGAATTCTCTCTAAAATCTGTATTTAAATCCGTAAAGTGCTCAATCGCTCGATCTTCATGATTAAACAATTGCATAACCATTTGACCTTCCATTGCTTCTTCAATATACCCATTTAATGTTCCCAGTGACTCTTGCTGTCTCTTTGAATAAATTCGACTACGTTTTACAATCCAACGAGCCATCAATGAAAGAAACGGTAAAATTAATAAAGTAATAACTGATAGAGTAGGACTTAAGAAAAACATAACAACCACAGTACCAATTAAAGTAAAAATATTAATAATGATCGAAGCCGCCGCAGTGTTCAATCCTTCACTCACTAAATCAATATCATTTGTGAATCGACTCATCAAATCACCATCAGTATTGATATCATGATATCTAACTTCCATACGCAAGACATGATCAAACATCTCTTTACGAATATTTTGAACTGTTCTTTGAGAAATCTTAACCATCATACGAGCAGAGAAAAGCGCTGTAAGAATCTCTACAGCAAACACTATTGCCAAGACTACTAATCTAACACCCAAATCACTAAACATCTCTGTACGCGTTAAACTACCCTCTAAACCAGCTTTTATAGTCTCAATCAAAGGTGAAATGGCATAGGATCCATAAAGTCCACCTAAAGTAGAAATGATTGAAGCAATAATTACCAGCAACAATAAAAACTTAGAATCTCCCAAATACGAAATTAAACGCATCAAGGTCTGTTGTTGATTCTTCGCTTTTTTACCAAGCACTATTCTTCGACTCATTCTAAATCACCCTTTTCCATTTGACTATCATAAATTTCACGATACACAAAGCAAGACTGCATCAATTCATCATGAGTACCTTGACCCACAATCTCGCCCTCTTCCATAACTAATATACGATCACTATCGGAAATAGAGCTAATCTTTTGCGCAATACTAATCACCGTGATATCTGCATATAATTCCTTTATAGCTTCTTTAACTCTAGCTTCAGTTGCAGCATCTAAAGCAGAAGTAGAATCATCTAAAACTAATATCTTAGGTTCTATAGCTAATGCACGAGCAATACACAATCTTTGTTTTTGACCACCAGAGAAATTACTTCCACCCTGCTGAACAATCTCATCAAATCCTTTTGGTTCTTGATCTATATAATTAAAGATATCAGCTGCCTTACTTGCTCTAATTAAATCATTCATATCAGCATTTTCATTGCCCAGCCTCAAGTTCTCCGCAATCGTTCCACTAAATAAAACATTATGCTGCGGCACAAAACCAAACTGAGAACGTAAATCCCTTAAATCAAGATCACGAATATCAACACCATCATAGTAAATTACACCCTCACTTACATCAATCAAGCGAGCCATCAAATGAATTAATGTCGATTTCCCACTACCTGTAGAACCAATAATACCAACATGCTCACCAGGCTTAATTTCAAAGTTTAAATTTGATAAAACATTGTCAGCATCATCATAATAACGAAACGATACATTATCAAATTTCAAATGTCCCTTCGAATTTTCTGAGATTTCCACAGCATTTTCACTTGAAGCAATTTGTGTATCTGTATTTAATACTTCATTAATACGAATTGCGGATGCCTTTGATCGAGAAATCATCATTAAAACATGAGTAATCATCATCATAGAAAACATTGTAAAACGAAGATAATTTATAAAGACTAATAAATCTCCCAGATTAATTAATCCTAAATCAACAATTAAATGTGCGGAAACATAAACAACCACGATCGTCGCAAAATTTATCGCTGTCATTAAGGCAGGGTTCATAATAACCATCAACATATTTGCATGAACACTTGCCTCATATAAGTCATCATTTTCTTTTACAAAAGATTCATTTTCATCATCTTCACGAACAAATGATTTAATAACTCTGATATTCATTAAAGTTTCTTGAACTTTACGGTTCATACTATCAGTTTTCTCTTGCAATTTAATAAATCGCGGAAAACCTTGACGAACAACATAAAGCAAAATGATACTTAAAAATAAAACAGCTACTAACATAACCCAGGAAAGTTCCGGACTAGCAATATAAGTCATTAAAACTGTACTAATCAAAAAGACAGGAGCGCGAACTAATAGACGCATAGACATCATTAAGGCTCTTTGTAGAAAGTTAATGTCATTTGTTAAACGTGTTACTAATGAAGATGTTTGAAAATTTGACATATCCTTCAAAGAATAAGTTTGAACTTTTGCGAAAACATCCTTTCTTAAATTTAAAGCAAAATTATTCGAAGCCTGTGATGGAAACACCAAACCAAGCATCGCAATTAAAGCACCTAAAAGTGCTAAACCAACCATCTTCACACCAACATTTAAAATAATCGAAAAATCAGCATTCGCAATACCAACATCAATAATTTCAGCCATCAGCTGAATTTGGTATAACTCTATGAAGGCTACTGTCCCAACAAATATGATTCCCAAAATAGCAATGGGAAGTTCCGGTTTAAAATACTTAAATAAATTCTTCATCAACAAGCCTTCTTTCTAAACTAGTATTCATTTTAAATAATAAGTCATACAACAATTCTTTTTCTTCATCATTTAAATCAGTAAACATCGAATTATTGATCTCATCAAAATTTTGACGTAAATCCCTTACAACCTCTTCACCCTTCTTACTTAGATACAGAAGATTGATACGACGATCTTCATGACATTCCTTACGCTCAATAAACTCAGCATTTTCCAATCTTCGCAATGAAACAGAAGTTGCCTCCTTAGAAATCTTCAACATCTTAGAGAGTTCTGTTTGACTAATGCCAGGATTTTCTTCAAGATAAAAAAGAACACGAGGTTGACCTATATAAAGACATAGACTATCTAGATAATCTTGTACTATAATACGATGTCTTCTCATGAGCTCTCTAAATGATGCCGTAAGTTTATCTTCCATATTTCCTCCTTAGTTAGCCGATTAACTAATTATACATTTTAAGTCCTTAAATAGCAATAGCAGCTGAAGATCAGCTGCTAGTTTATACTATCTAAGGAAAATTAACCATATTACAAGAAAATAAATACCCACCACAAGTAAAATCGCAGGAATAAAAGTCAACAAAGCAGCTAAGAATAATGCTAATGTGTCATTCTTCTCAAACTCAACATCTTTAAATTTCTCACGAATTTCTTTGCTCGTAAGCATATCTTCTCTTTTTCTACGTTTAAACATAATTATTTGATTCGACAAGCTACAAAGTGATTGTCGCCAACTTGATGCCAGTCACTATCTACAACATTATTCTCTTTAAAACTCTTGAAATCATAAACATCGTTTTCAGCTGAGAATAAATCTGCTTCTAATTCCTCACGGTCTTTATTTCTATTAATATCAGTCTTAAGGAAAGCAGCCATTAAGCGCTTTGTATAAGGATGCTTAGCATCATCAAAGATTGATAAAATAGGACCTGACTCAACAATCTTACCACCATACATAACAATGACATCATCAGCCATTTGACTAATAACACCCAAGTCATGAGTAATAAACAAAATTGAAGTATTATATGATTTCTTAAGATCATTCATTAACTTAAGAATCTCTGCTTGAATAATAACATCCAATGCAGTTGTAGGCTCATCAGCAATCAACAATTTAGGATTACATGCTAAAGCCATCGCAATCATAACTCTTTGACTCATACCACCTGACAACTGGTGAGGATACTGCTTAAGTACAGCGTCTGGATTAGGAATCTTAACAGAAACCAACATCTCTCTAGCCTTAGCTGCAGCCTCCTTTTTTGACATGTTTTGGTGAAGAATCAAGACCTCACTAATTTGTTTTTCAACAGTAAATACTGGATTCAAACTAGTCATAGGCTCTTGGAAAATCATTGAAATATCATTTCCCCTAATTTTAAGAAGTTGTTCTTCATTAAAATCAGATAAAACCTTACCATCAAATGTAATTTTTCCATCATAAATTTTTTGGTTCGACTCAAACAACTGAAGAATTGACATTGCTGTTTGACTCTTACCAGAACCTGATTCACCAACGATACCAAGTGTCTTTCCTTCTTCAACTGAGAAACTAACACCATTTACAGCCTTAACAAGACCACGTTTAGTATCAAAATATGTGTGAAGATTTTCTATCTCGAGTAAATTCATAATATCATCCTTTCTAGTTGTTTTCCTTATTTTTTAATCGACAAGCAACAAAATGCTCTGGACTTACTTCATACCAGTCATGATCTGCTTCGCCAGTTTCTTTAAATGTGAAATCGAAAATATCGTTTTCTTCATATAAAGGTAAAGGTTCAACTTTTTCACCAGGACGATTCATCTTAGGAATAGCATTCAGTAATTCACGTGTATATGGATGTTGTGGATTATTGAAAATTTCCTCTGCAGGAGCAAGTTCAACTAAATTCCCAAAATACATAACACCAATTCTGTCACTAATATAACGCACAACACCAAGGTCATGAGTAATAAATAGATAAGTTAAGTTTTGTTCATCTTTTAAATCTTGAAGTAAATTAATAATTTGTGATTGAATCGATACGTCCAGGGCACTAACAGCCTCATCACAAACAATAAATTTAGGTTGTAAAGCTAAAGCACGAGCAATTCCAATTCTTTGACGTTGTCCACCAGAGAATTGATGAGGATAACGATGAATATAGTTAGCTGGTAAACCAGACTTTTCCATAATATCAACGATATAATCCTGATACTCTTCACTCTTATTGTCTTTAAACAATCCATGAGCTATTAAACCTTCTCCAATAATATTACCAACCGTTAAACGTGGATCCAATGATGAGTATGGATCTTGGAAAATGATTTGTAAATCTTTACGCAATTTACGCATTTCCTTTTTATTTAAGGCTGACAAGTCAATCCCTTCATCTAATTTTGATTCAAAATGATCAAAATCTGGATGAGATGATAACTTTTTCTTCATTTGAGCAATTTTCTCGTCAACTACATCAACTAATTGTTTTTCTTTAACAAGTTGTTTTTCTAATTCATCAATACGAGCTTGGTTTTTACTTGAAGAAGCCATTTCTTCACGCAAACGAACAAATTGCAAGTCTTCAAAAACCTTTGAATAACTTGAACCTTCTTCATATTTTTCTAATAAAAGATTACTGATTTCATTCAAATTATCATGAACTAAAAGTCCACCAGCTAATCTTAAAGTATTTCCATACTTCTTTTCAAAAGCAATCTTTGCTAATCTGAACTCTTCAACAAGTGCTAAATGCTCTTCACCACTTGAATTAACAAGTTTATTGTCAAGTTCATTAAGCTTTTCTAGATCTTCTTTATAAGTAGGCATAACATTTGGAATATTTTTGTATGTATGTTTTACATATTCAGGTAAAATATTATCCACACTATCATCATAGTATAGAGATGTTCCACCAGTTTGTTCATACAATTGGATTAAGGTACGTCCAAATGTGGATTTACCACATCCAGACTCACCAACTAAACCTAAAGTTTCACCTTCATAAATTTCTAATGAAATGTCCTTATTCGCTTTAACATATTCAAGTTCTCTTTGAAATATACTTTTCTTTTTAAGTGGGAAATACTTTTGTAAGTTTTCTACTTTTAATAATACTTTTTGATCTTTCACTACAAGTCCTCCTTCAACACTCTTAGGTAATTTCTATTACTGCTGATTTGATTTTGGATCCATTGCATCTCTTAAAGCATCCCCGATAAGGTTTACTGAGAGTGCAGTAATCATTACACAAAGTGCAGGAAGCAACCAACGCCACCAGTAATGCTCAATAATTATAGAGTTACCAACTCCAATTAGCATGTTACCCCATGAAGGGACTGGTAGTCTAACACCAAATCCTAGGTATGATAAACCTGCCTCAGTTAATAGACTACTTGCATAACTTAATGTCATATTAACAACAACTAAGTTCAATACACTTGGTAATATATGTTTAATAATAATTGATCGCTCTTTTAAGCCCAATGCTCTTGCAGCAAGAACAAAGTCTTTTTCACGTTCAGCTAGAATTTGTCCACGAACTAATCGTGCAATCCCTGGCCAACTTATAACACCTAAGATAACCATAATCATTAGTAATCTAGTGTTTTGTGGAGTATCTTCAGGCATAATTGCCGACAAGGTAATCGCAAGTGGTATAAATGGGAAAGCCGAAACAACTTCAGCAATTCTCATTAGTAAGTTATCAATCCAACCACCATAGAATCCTGCTAGTAAACCAACAATAACCCCTATGATTGTGGAAATAATTACCGAAACAGCACCAACAGTAAGCGATACACGTCCACCTTGGATTAAGCGTTCAGCAATATCTCTACCTAATTCATCAGAACCAAGTAAGAAACCTTTATTACCCCATGAGAATAATTCATTGTTTTCATTAATTGCATATGTTTGGAAATAATCACTATAAACAGCTTTCACATTTGATTCAGCACCCTTAGCTTGTTGATTTAAGCCATATTTAGAGCTTCCCCAAGTGACAAGTTTATTATCTTCTGACAATGCTGAGAAAGTTAACCTACTAGAATCAATTGCTTTAAATTTTTGATCCTCAGGAAGATTCTGTAATCCAGAAGCTTTACTTCCCCAAGTATGTAGATTTCCATCTGCATCTAATGCTAATACTGTATTGGTTGCGATTGTAAAGTCTTTAACATCAACTTCGCCATTCGCAAATTCTTCAGGAATATTAGTAATTGGTGTTCCTGCTTGTCCAAATGCATGCATACTTCCATCATTTAATTTTGTTAATACGTTAAATGTACCAATGGTAAAGTCCTCAACATTTCCTTGAACAGCACTTGGAACTTTATCCAAGTTGTTAACCATTGTACTTCCCCATGCATAAATCTCACCATTCTCAAGCAATACTACAGAATATGAAACCCCTGCACCAATCTTTTTAATCTTTTTAGAACCGATTTTTTGTCCTAAGTCAAAATTAACATTTGCTTGATCAAAGTTATTCAATCCAGCTCCAATAATTTCATTTTGATCTGTTAATGCCAATACATGGCGATCTCCTGAAACTAATTGCACAACATTTTTACCTTTTGTTTTTTCAACAATTTCACTAATATTTATTCTTGTTGGATTTGTTCCCCAAAAATGTACTTTACCATCACTATCAAGCGCAACACTATAGCTTACACCTGATTGAATAGTTTCAATCTTGGATACATCAAGGTTTTTGTTTGCCTTTAAGTAATTTCTACTTGGAGGTAGATTTTGTAATGTTGTTTCATGAGCAAACTCACTATAATTTCCTCTTGATGAAACACCAAATACAATGACAAATATTAGTATAAATGTTACTAAACCAGTTACTCCAAATTTGTTTTCAAAAAAGTTTTTAATAATTTGACGACTTGGGCTAAGTAGTGCTTCGTCGTTATTAGCAACTTCTGTTAACTGAGGTTGCTTGTCCCCAAAGCGAAACAACGACGCAAACATAGAGGTAAAAGATTTAAAAATCGATGTTTTGTTTTCATTTTTTTTCTTCATATTATTCCTCACTAATCTAACTTAACACGCGGATCGACAAACGCATATCCAACGTCCATTATGATATTAGCAACAAGCGCTAATATTGCATAAAACATATTCAAGGCTAAAACCATATTATAGTCCCTTTGGTTAACAGATTGGATCAAGACTTGTCCAATACCATTCCAAGAGAAAATTGATTCAGTAATAGAGGCACCACCAAATAGACCTGCTAATGAACCTGCAAGAATTGTAACTACAGGAATTAAAGCGTTTCTAAATGCATGTGAATAAATTATTACTTTTGAGGACAATCCTTTTGCCCTTGCAGTTCTAATATAATCACTGTTTAATACTTCAATCATCGCGTTACGAACGTATCTTATTGTTCCAGCAAATGAACCAATCGTCAATGTTGCAACAGGTAAGATAATGTAACGAGCCCATTCTGCATAATACGCCATACTTCCATCATCAACCATTGCAGGCATACCCCCAATAGGTAAAACCTCCAATTTAATAGAGAAAGCATAAATCAACAGGATTGAAATCAATAATGTAGGCATAGCCATACCAATTAAAGATATAACCTGCCAAAATTTATCGAAAAATTTACCCCGTTTAACTGCAGATTGAATTCCAACAATAATGGAAATAATAAACGATAACACAAGTGAAATAACATTCAATAACACTGTGTTTTTCATTGGTGTTTTGATAACTTCGGTTACAGGTGCTTTGTATTTAGTTGAATAACCCAAATTACCAGTTGCCGTATTCTTTACCCAACGAACATATTGTTCTGGCAAGCTTTTATCATAACCCAAATTTTTCTTAATTTCTTCGTATTGTCTCTCTTGTTCAGCAGGATCTTTGATGGTTGGGTCAACCATATTCCTTACAGGATCACCAGGCATTATTTTGACAAGTGAAAACAACAAAATTGAGATTATAATAACAACCGGAATCAACGATGCCAGCCTTTTTGTTATATATTTAAACATACTAATTCTCCTTTACAGCATAAATGTAAGAAGTGCAAGTGCACTTCTTACATAATAACATATTTTTACATAAACTCCAATTACTTAGTAACGGTAATGTACTCGATTGATTGTGCCCATGTTGTATATGGATTCAAGCGATCTAAGCCATCTACTCTTTCAGTAGCGAAGTTATAAACTTGGTTTGAATAAAGTGGTAATTCTGGTAATAAATCGTTCCATTTTACTACGTAGTTGACGAATGCATCTTCAAACGCATCAACATCACCTGGTTCAATTGAACGAATTGCTTCAATTGCTTTATCAAGTTCATCATCAGAAATTGCTGGTGTGTTACTTGTTGTAGCAAAGTCAGAGTGGAATGCTGTATATGGATCATATACTACAGTTGGGAATGAACTTGCAAAGTTATAAGCATTATAGTCATTTCCACGGATTAATTCCATCATTGTATCCCAGTCACCTGAAATCATTGTATACTTGATACCAGCTTCTGCTGCACCTGGAGGGAATGTTGATCCTACCAAGTCAGATACTTGTTTAGCTTCTACAGTTGCGTAGTGTTTGATTTCTAGAATTCTACCTTCTGAATCATGACGGTAATATCCTTCACCAGCTTTAGAAACATCAAATGGATTGCCATCTTTATCGTAGACAAAGTCTGTTGTATCTAAGATTTCATTTGCTGTAGCTGTATTATATGTATACTTGTGAATTTGTTTTGAGATTTCTTCTTCTTTATTTTGGTATTGGCTCATTGCTAATCCATAAGGACCATCAACAAGTTGTCCGTATCCACCTGTAATAGCTTCAACGAATTTGTTTCTATCAACAACATAACCAACTGCTTGACGAACTTCTTTAATGTTTGTTGGGAATGCTGTAGTTTTGAACATAATCTTACCATATGCTGCACGAGCAAAGTTTGTATTCTTAAGTTCTAAGTCAAGACCTTCTTTGATCTTTTCTCCATCGATGAATGAAGGTGCAAAGTCTCCCTCACCCTTTTTAATTGCATCTAAGAGTAACTCATCTGCAACGTCTTTAACAATAACTGTACCAATTTCAGGTTTCTTACCTGTTTCGTCTCCTGCATAATGTTCGTTAATTTTGAACACTGCAATTTTATTTTGGAAACTATCTAATACATAAGGACCAGTTGAAACTTTAGGATTTGAACGAAGTGATTGAACTGTAGCTTCTGCAGCTGCAACTTCAACACTTGTATTTTCAAAACCATTACCATCAGCATTAAGTTTTACATCAGGGAACCAAAGATGTGTAGGTGCAGGACTTGCTGCAACACTAATTCTTTCATAGTAATATGGAAGGTTTTCTTTATCGATGGTTAATGCAAATGTATAATCATCAATTAATTCAACACCTTCAAATACATCGGTTTCACCTTTTGAATATGCATCATAACCAACTAAGTCACGACCTGTTGATTCATAGCTTGCTTCAGATAAATGCTCTGGACGAGCTCTGAACAAGATATCAAAAACATAATCTTTAGCTGTGATAGCTTCACCATCTGAGAATTTTAAATCTTCCTTGATTTTGAAAGTATATTTCTTATTGCCATCAAGTTCTTCAACTTTAGGATCTTCTTTCAAAATTGTAGGATTATAATTAATTTCTCCAGTTTGTCCATCAATATAAATAACAGATGCTTTATTAAGTAGGTTCACAACATCAGAGTCATATGTCGCATTGTCATATCCTGAGATGAAAAAACCTGTTAATGGTGCACCGTTGAGTACTGTAAACTCTTGATCCGCAAGATTAGGCTTTTTACTTCCACAACCCGCAAGAATTAAGAGACCAACTAATAACACACTAAGTCTTTTTTTCATAATTCTCCTCCTTGTAATTATTGAAAAATGAATACAGTTTCTTTGCTGTATGAAACCATTATATACTATCTGTTACATTTGTCAACACAAATCTTTCACATTTTACATTTTATGAAACAATTACATCAATATTTCATGAAACAATTTTCATGTAACAAAAAAGAGGTTGATTTACAACCTCTTCAAAACATTAATCTTCGATGTTTACATTTAAATCTTTAAGAGATTTGATAAGATTATCAAAATCTTCATTAAGATCGAAATATTCTTTATAATGATCAAATGCTTCTACATCATCTTTTCTTAAAGATTCCTTATTAGAAACAATTTGTAATCTTTTCTCTAAATCACGATATGCCAGATTACTATAAACTACATCTAATTCCTTTTCTAAAGCATCTAAGTTAGCATCACCTTTATATGTTTCAATACGATCCATATATTCACCCAATACATCTACATTCATATTGAAAGGTAATTCATTATTACTCAATTCAACTAATTGTTCCTCATAAGTCTCTTCAATTGATTCTAATCTACGAGTTAAAACATTAGCCTCTTCGATATACTCGCCATGCTCTTCACTGATTTTAGCTTGAACTTTTGGTAATGTTGCTTCTGAAAATTTTTCAATTTCTTTTTCAACACTTTGTTTTGAACCACAAGCTGTCAATAAAACTAAAACGGATAAAATCATAAAAAACTTTTTCATTAATTATTTCCTCCCTTAACCTCATATATAATATCACTTATAAGAGAAAAAACAAACAAATGTAAAAAAAAAGGATACATCAAAGTATCTGAACTAGTCAAGTAAAAGTAGACACATAAAAAAACATTAATTGAAACCCAATTC
>CAZRNT010000017.1:9484-15705 GCA_964601525.1 uncultured Erysipelothrix sp. | reverse complement strand
AAGGTTATGCAGAAGAAATTGCATTGCTTAAATCAAAGAGAAAATAACCACTTACTTAAGTTTTTTAACCACATAGTCAGTTTAGCTTTATTTTTGATCTCATAATTCCTATACTACTAATAAAGGAGCGGTTTTTATGAAAATTCGCTGGATACACAATCCAGAGCAAAATGAGGATATTGTTATTTCTTATAAAGAAGAAAATGATATTGTTTCAAACATTAAGAACATCGTGGAAAGCAAGGAAATTAGCTTGCGTCGCGATAATAAAGAGCATATCATTGACTTAAATATGATTCTATTTTTTGAAAGTGAAAACGGTAAAATTTATGCACATACAAAAGATTTGTCTTATCTTTGTGACTACAAACTATATCAACTCGATGAAAAGTTACCAAGAAATTTCCTAAGAATTTCCAAATCTTGTGTTGTGAATGCCGATCAAATTAGTGCTTTAGATAAAGTTTTTAATTCTGGTTGGCAAATTAGTTTCTACAATTCATTTAAAACAAATTATGTTTCTAGACAATACTATCCTCTATTAAAAAATGCGCTTCATGAAAGGAGTTCTTTATGAAAAAGAAAAATTTATTTTGGGGTTTACTTATTATTTTATTGGCACTTTCTTCGATAGCAAGTGGACTTAATATTTTACAAGATGGTCCAGGTGTTTTCAGACTTGCCCTAACAGCATTATTATTCTTTCTAAGTATTTCAAATATTTCCACATTAAACTTCTATGGGATTTTTATTCCTTTAGCATTCGCCTTAGTTCTAAATCAGGAGTTTTTGAACTTGCACATTGAATCTTGGCCAATTTTATTTGGATCGTTCTTATTAAGCTTAGGATTTTCAATGATATTTTCAAAAAGGAAGTTAATCCATGAAAAAGATAGTTTTACAAACAACTCACAGACGATGAGTGGTGACAACATTAAAATTGAAGCAAATTTCAGCAATAGCTCTCGATATGTTCAAGCCGATAATTTGCGTTATACTTCAGTGGAAAACAATTTTGGGAGTTTAAGCGTATATTTTAATGAAGTTTCTTTTAATGAGTCAGGTGCTACGATTAAAGTTGAATGTAATTTTGGGAATTTACAATTATATTTACCCAAAGAAATTCAAACACAAAACAATATTCAAGCATCATTAGGTTCTGTTAATGAAGAATTAAAAGCAGCAATTTCTGGTGGTCCAATTGTCTATCTTGATGGAAATGTTAGCTTTGGAAAAGTAGAAATATTCTACGTTTAAAACTTTTTTAAAAAAACTATTGATATTTTATCTTTTGATTGTTATAATCTATTAGCAATCAAAAAGCGGGCGTGGCGGAATTGGCAGACGCACTAGACTTAGGATCTAGCGCCTTGTGCATGGAGGTTCGAGCCCTCTCGCCCGCACCATTGTAAATTACACCCACTCTAGAGTGGGTTTTCTTATGCCTAAAAGGAGTTTTTATTATGTTTATTTACTATCTTATAATTATTAATCTATTATCTTTTTTCTTAATGTATCTTGATAAGCGCTTTGCGATAAAAAACAAACATAGAATATCAGAGAAAACATTTTTTATTTTCTCTTTTCTTGCTGGGTTTATTGGTATCTTTTTAGCCTCTCATCTCTTCCATCACAAAAATATAAAGAAAAGTTTTAAACTTAAGATTATAATTGCAGCTGTTTTATTTATTATTCTTATGTATCTAAATCATTTTTACGCATTCATAAGTGTGATATAATTGACTAAGAATTAAAACTCTAAGGAGGATTATATGGACGTAGAAATTATCAGTATTGGTACTGAATTACTATTAGGTGAAATTACAAATACAAACGCTCAATTCATTGCACATGAAATTGCACAAATAGGACTGAATTCATATTACCAAACTGTTGTTGGTGATAATCCATTAAGACTAAAAGAAACAATTATACAATCCCTTAAAAGAAGTGATGTATTAATTATTACAGGTGGACTTGGTCCAACTTATGATGACATGACAAAAGAATGTGTTGCGGATGTTTTAGCTTTGGACTTAGAATTACATGAAGAGAGTATAAATAGAATTGAAGCATATTTTGAAAGTAAATCCGAAAAGATGCCTAAAAATAATATTAAACAAGCAATGATACCTAAAGGATCACAAGTTATTATAAATAATAATGGCACCGCACCTGGTATTTTAATAGAACATGAGCTCAAAACAATTATCCTTATGCCAGGGGTTCCCTATGAAATGAAAGCAATGTTTAAGAATCAAGTATTACCCTTCTTAGAAAGAAAATCAGATGTGAAAATTGTATCACGACACCTGTATTTGTTTGGAATTGGTGAATCCGATGTCGAAGAAAAACTTGAAGATTTAATGAAAGACTCAGCTAATCCGACGGTGGCACCTTATGCTATGAATGGGACATTAATGATTCGCTTAACTGCTAAAGCCAAAAGCGAAGAGGAAGCTTTGGAATTGATTTCTCCAATTGAAAAACGTATTAAAGATAAATTTGCACAGTTTCTATATAGTGTTGATGAGGAAGCAATGGAAAAAGTACTGGTTGAATTACTACTTCAAAACAAGAAAACTATTGCTACAGCTGAGAGTTGCACTGGGGGATTACTGAGTGAAAAAATTACTCGTGTACCTGGTTCATCAGAAGTATTTCATTACGGACTGTGTACTTACTCAAATGAAGCTAAAAACCGCTTGTTATCAGTTAAAGAAACAACTTTACAGCTTCATGGTGCCGTTTCTAAAGAAACTGTAGTAGAAATGTCAGAAAACCTTTTAGCCATGGCTAAGGCCGATTATGCCGTAGCTATTAGTGGAATTGCAGGACCTGGAGGTGGAAGTAAAGAAAAACCAGTAGGGCTTGTGTATATCGCTCTTGCAAGTAAAGATAAAACGATCGTTAAAAAGTTAAATTTAAATAGAAATAGATCGCAACAACGCCAAATTATTAGACAACAGGCAAGTCTTCACGCAATGAAAATGGTAATCGATCTTGTGAAAGAAACTGTAGAATAGGACAAGCAAGTCGTTTTTAACTTAATAAAGAGAGTTTTCTCTAATCATAAACAGTAATCGTAAAATTAAACCTCCAAAGCTATGATATATTCATAGTAGATGGAGGTTTTTCATTATGTACTTTGACTCAAGTGCAACAGCTAAAATAAATAAAGCAAGCTTAGAAAAAACATTTAAAAAATATGATCACTTTTTAAATTCAAATTCTAAACATCTACTAGGTTTAAAAAGCAAGAACCTAATTGAGGATTGCGAGAATACAATTTTACAAGAATTAGCCCTTTTCAATCATCAAATTATTTTTACTAGTGGTGCCAGTGAAGCAAATAATATGATAATTTTATCATTTGCTCAAGAACAAAAAAGAAGAACAATAATCATCTCACCTTTTGAACACAATTCAGTTCTTGCCCCTGTTTCATACTTACAAAGAGAAGGTTTTAAAATTAAAATTGCTCCGATTGATAGCCAAGGTAAAGTCGATGAAAATAAACTTCTTGAAATGATTGACCCTAATGTTTGTCTTGTAAGCATTGCCGCTTGTGAAAGTGAATTGGGTATTAAACAATCAGTTAATCACTTAGCGAAAAAAATAAAAAAGGTTGATGATAAAGTCCTCATTCATTCTGATATTACACAGGCAATTAGTAAATACAAAAGTGATTACTCAGCCATCGATTTTTTATCTTTTTCAGGGCATAAATTTGGTAGCTTAAAAGGTATTGGCGCATTAATTAAAAAGGAGAATATCAAGATAGGACCTATTATGTATGGTAGCCAAGTAAGACCTGGTACAAAACCAGTTGAACTAATTTATAATATGACACTTTCTCTTTTAGATATTAATTATGATAATGAGTCCATTAGCAAATACAATAATTACATTAGAAAACAATTATCCTGGCAAAGCAATATCTTTATAAATTCATTTGCGAATTGCGATCCTCATATATTGAACATAAGCATCATTAATAAAGAAAGTTCTGCGATTGTGAAAGTGCTCAGTGCAAACGATATCTTTCTATCCTCACAAAGTGCATGTTCTAATACTAAAGAATCTAAAACTATCTATAAACTTTTTCATTCACACAAAAGAGCTCAATCCAGCATTCGAATTTCTTTAAGCAAAGACAATACCTGGGAAGAGATTAATTTACTTCTTAGAAACATAAGGAGGTTAAGATGATAAAAATCGTTAAAATAAGTTCTCTAGGTTGCATGTCATGCATCTTAATGGAGGAAAGATTTAAAAACATTGCCAATAAGAATGAATGGGAAGTCATTGATTTAAATGCTGATTTAGACGATTTAGGCGAATATTCAAAATATAATGAATACCCTTGTTTTATAGTTTTAGATAAAAAGGGAAAATACCTTAATCATTTTATTGGTGAATTTAAAGAAAAGGAACTTGAAGATTTGATTCTTCAATGCATCTATGAATAAGAAACTGTCAATTATTATTATTTCTTTCTTAATGTTTTTTACTCTAGGAATTAAAATGAATGCTGAAGAGAGTATTAAATTTTTCTACAAGGACAATTGTCAGCATTGTAGTCAAGAACTAGAGTGGTTAGACGAATATGTTAAAGAAGAAAAAATAAGTTTAGAAAAAATCAATATTGATGATCGTAATGGTTTTAAAGCATTTGAAGAATATCTCGATCATTTTGATATTAAAATACCCAGTGTTCCCTTACTGATAAATGGAGATAAATATTACCAAGGATATATTAGCAAAGAAGAATTTATAAAGCAGGTGCAAAATAAAGAGCAAAAATCTTGCTCCATCGATTTAGAATGCGAAGAAGAAAGTGGCATCTTACCTTTTATAAAACAAGATAATACACCTTTAATTATCGTTGCTGCGATCTTGGGACTTATTGATGGTTTCAATCCTTGCGCAATGTGGGTTCTTTTAATTCTATTAAGCTTCCTAATTCAAATTGAAGATCGAAAAAAAATGATTTTTCTAGGTTCAATTTTCATATTTGTCAGTGGATTCATGTATTTTTTAATCATCAGTTCTTGGATCAACATTCGTCCTTTACTTTCAAAAATAAAGTATATGCAGACAATCTTAGCTTTTACTTTATTGCTTATGGGACTTTACTCTCTTTTCACTAATTTGAAGAAAAGAAAAGCATGTAAGGTAAATACCAATAAAAGGCGTTCTTATGTTATTAGTAAATTAAAGGAAATTGTTGATGCTCAATCAATTATTTATGCCAGTATTTCAATAGTTATTCTTGCCGTTGTGGTAAATTTAATTGAATTAGGGTGCTCTTTGGGTATTCCTATGATGTTTACAGAAATATTGAACAGACATAATCTTAGCCAAATTCAAAATGTGTTTTACTTATTGATATACATATTTTTCTTTGTTCTTGATGATTTACTTGTCTTTGTCATTGCAATAAAATCATTTGAAATAAAAGCAATTTCCAATAAATTTACCAAGTCGGTTCAGATCGTTTCAGCAGTAATTCTTATAATATTTGCATTAATCATGTTATTCAATCCATCATTAATATAAATAAAAACTCAGCGTAAATGCTGAGTTTTTATCTCCCTAAATCATTAAGTGTTATCGCCTTACAAGACGGACCATCGGTAATTTTATCTAGTTCTTTAATGCTTAAATTATTATCTACTGGATAAAATAATTTATCATCTTTATAGACAATGTAGAAATCCTCTTTAAGTTCTTCATATTGAATCAGTCCTTCACCTTCTGAAAGTTTATCAATTTCATCTTGATTCAGATTTTTAACTTTATAAGTAAATTCACCTACAGGTTCATAACGATAAATCTGTAAATTATCAGATGAAGGTACACCAATTATAAATTCATCCTTATCTAAACTAATCATCTCAGTTTCAGAACACAAGAAATATTTTTCATCGAGTAATTCCCCAACGATTTGCTTTTCTGCACATGCACTTACTAATATTAATAATATGGCTAAAATTATAGTTTTTTCATAGTTTCCCTCTCTATATCATAATTATTTTATGATATTAACTTGAAATGATTCCATTGTTTTCAATGCAGCTTCATGAAGTTCTTCACTTACACCAGCTGAGCATTGAGCATTGACATAAACTGGTAATTCAGAAAAATGATTCTTGATTAAAGATGCTGTATTGATAACGCATATGTCCGTACATATACCAAATATTTCCACTTCATCA
>CAZRNT010000017.1:0-9474 GCA_964601525.1 uncultured Erysipelothrix sp. | reverse complement strand
ATATTTTCTTATGTCTTCAATTAAATCTAATGATGCGAATGTTTCCTTTTCAACGATTAAAGTATCTTCATCAATAAATTTTTGTAATTCCTCAATGATTTCCCATCCTTTTGTTCCTTTGATACAGTGTAGAATTGGCAATTTTTTACCTTCTTGTGTATTAAAGTATGTGTCTTCAAAGTGAGTGTCTTGAGTGAAGATAATTGCTTCGTTATTATCATATGATTCTTGGGCTCGTGCAAGCATATTATCTATTCTCGATTCAGCATTTTCTCCTGGTAGACTCCCTCTTACAAAATCTTCTTGAACATCAACAATCAATAATAATCTTTTACTCATTTTTATCCTCCTTATAATATGTATTAAACCAACTATCAAATAAAGAGACCCAATGGTGTGCATGTTTATTTTCACTCATGCTTGATTTATTTGCCACTGATAGACCATGATCCCCTTTATCAAATATGTGCAATTCAAAAGGTATTGCATGTTCATTTAAGGCCAGGCAATAGTTTAAGGATTGTTCAACAGGGATAAGTCCATCTTCACGTGTATGCCAAACAAAACTTGCTGGTGTATTGCTATTTACCAAATGACTTGCACTAACACTTTTTAAATCTGCATCGCTCACATCAAGATTATTAAATGTTGCATAAGATAATGCTTCTTCTAACTTTCCATATTCGCTAAGATCATTCTCTGCTAAGCTTATTAAATCCATATAGCCATATGCTACAATTTGTGCTTTAACCTTCAAGTTTTCTTTCTTACTTTGTGCTAATTCATTGAGCCAATCTTCATGCCAATATGAACCCATTAATGAGACCAGATTTGCTCCAGCTGAGAAGCCACAAGTAATAATATTATCGGTGTCTACATGGTATTCTTCAGCATGTTCATGAATATGTTTTAAAGCAAGAGCCAACTCTACCAATGGAATGGGGAATTGTGAAGGTTGTTCTTCTGACTCTATGATTCGATCTTCGACTAGATTTCTTGCACTTTCATAATCCAGACCTTCTTCAATCATCATTTTACTGGCCATTGTTGAGTAATGTAGAACAAAAACATTATAACCTTTTGCTAAAAACTCATAGGCAACAGGTTCAGCTTCTCTTTGTGAAGTATAAAAATACGCTCCGCCTGGACAAATAACTACAGTTGGTATTTTCTTATCGTATTTTACAGATTGTAGATAAGGAACCATGTATGCATAGGATTTTCCAATCTTTATAGTTTCCATTTAATCACCTCTTATGTACTAATCATAGCACAATTGAATATTAAAAAGAGTGATTTCTTTTTATGAAATCACTCTGTTAAACAATATTTTCCAGCTGTATAACCTGTTGATAAAGCACTTGTTATATTAAAACCACCTGTAAAGGCATTGTAATCAATCACTTCTCCACAAAATGAAATCGATGTATTTATTTTCGATTTCATTGTTTTAGGATTAATTTCTTTAACTTTAACACCACCATTAGTTAAGAATGCATGTTTAAAACCTCTTGTGGTATAGATATTAATTGGAAACTTTTTTATATTTTCTATAAGCTCTTGATCATTCAATGAATTTGAATCAATTAAACTTATCAGTCGTTTGGGTAAATCTATGTTTTTTAAAAAAGCATTTCTTCCCTTTTCTTTCAGTAAAGTTTCTAATTCTTGATAACTTTGCTCTTTTAAGAAATCTATCTTTATTTGGCAAGTTTCTCTTTTCTCTAAGATTTTTAAAACATAATAACTAGCTCTTAAAGCTGCGGGACCACTGATACCAAAATGAGTAAATAATAAGTCATGACAAATGCTTTGTTTCAGCTTCTTATTATCATAAATATTAAGTACAACATCTTGAAAAGAAATACCTTGAAGTGTTTTATCTTGAATGAATTGATCATTGGATACTAATGGCACTTCTGCAGGTTTAAGCTCCGTGATTGTATGACCCATTGATTCAATCATTGGGTATAGTGAACCATCGGATCCTGAACCTTCAAGTGTTCTTCCTCCACTAGCAATGATAAGGTAGTCATATGAAAATTCTTTTTCGTTTAAGAACATAATCTTCTTAGTAAAATCAATATCTTGAACCTTTTCATTTAGAAGTATATTTACACCCAAATCTCTCATTTCTTTTTCTAAACAACTAACAATATCAGCTGATTTATCACTAACGGGGAACATGCGATGATGATCCTCTTCTTTTAATGGACAGCCCTTCTTATTAAAAAAATCAATTAGTTCACTAGGACCAAAATTTTCTAAGCTACTGTATAAAAACTTACCATTCTTAGGTACATTTTTGATGATTTCTTCATTGCTTACCTTAGCTGTTACATTACAACGTCCCCCACCTGTGAGACGTAGTTTTGTTCCTAGTCTTTGATTTCCATCCAGTATAAATACTTCTTCATTGGGATTATGAGTCTTAGCGGAAATAGCTGCCATCATTCCTGCTGGACCAGCACCAAGAATCACTATTTTCATATCTTATCTCCTTTATTTCTTTTTACTTTTATGATTTGACCAATTATGTGGTCCTAATTGTTTTTTCTTATTGACCTTTTTCTTATTTTGTCTGTTTCGTTGATTGTTTTTAGACTTAGCTTTTGATTGGGAATAATTCTTTGAATTTTTGCGTTGATTATTTTTCTTTCTTCCTTTTGATTTGTGACTATATTTTTCACTTTTATCTTCTAATGGATAATCATGATTTTCAATTACATTCAACTTTGTTTTTGTTAATTTTTCAATGTCTTTTAGTAAAGGTATTTCTTGATATGAACAAAAACTAATTGCAGCACCTTCTAATCCTTTACGACCTGTTCTTCCAATTCTATGAACATATGTTTCTGCTTCTTCTGGTAAATTATAGTTAACAACATAATTGAGTTCATCAATATCGATACCACGTGCAGCGATATCAGTCGCAACTAAGACTTGAACCTTGTAATCTTTAAACTTATTCAATGCTCTCTGACGAGCATTTTGTGACTTATCGCCATGAATTGCTTCAGATTTTATACCTTGTTTATTGAGTTCTTTACTCACTTTATCTGCATTACGTTTAGTACGTGTGAACACTAAAAATGACTTGTATTCTTCTTTTCTTAAGATATCAGTTAATAGTTTGATTTTATTTGCACCATCTACATAATAAAGATCTTGTGTTATCTTATCGACTGTTGATGAAACTGGATCAACTGCAACTTTCACAGGATTGCTCATAATCTCATTAACAATATCAACAATTTCTTTTGGCATCGTTGCAGAAAAGAGCAAGCTTTGTTTGTTTTTAGGTAATAATCTAATCGTTTTCTTAATATCATGAATGAAACCCATGTCAAGCATACGGTCTGCTTCATCCAATATAAAGACTTCAACATGTCTTAAATCGACATGCTTCTGTTCGATGAGATCAAAAAGTCTTCCTGGTGTAGCAACTAAAACATCACATCCCTGTTGAAGGGAACGGACTTGGGCCCCTTGTCCTACTCCACCATAGATAACACTTGAGCGAATTTTTGTGTTTTTGGCATAATTAACAAAGCTATCATAAACTTGGATTGCTAATTCACGAGTTGGTGTAAGAACCAATGATCTAATTTTTCGTTTGCCTGTTACTTTATTTTTTGAAAGGTTTTGAATTGTAGGTACTGCAAAAGCAGCTGTCTTACCTGTTCCTGTTTGAGCCAAGCCTAAAACATCTTTACCTTCTAATATATAAGGTATCGCTTTAGCTTGGATTTCACTTGGTTTTTCATAACCTTGTTTGTATAATGCATTTAATATTTCTTTGTTTATTCCTAATTCTTCAAATTTCATAATTTCTCCTTCTGAATGTTTATTCAAGTTCAAGATTAACGTCACAATCATTAAAAGAAATACTGGACATTTGAATTAGTTCTTTAATTCAATCGTTTCATAACCTCAACCTTTTAAGTATACGTTGATATTTCACTAATGTAAAATGAATTGTTCTTAATAAAAAAAGGATAAGTTAATCTTATCCTTTTACTTGTCTCTATTTTTGAAAACTGTGTAGATTACAGATCCGACAAATCCTAAGCCTAAACCGATTGCCATGTTTTGAATAAAGAGCCCTAATATTGCGCCAATAACCAGACCAATAGCAACGGGTAAACCAAAACTATCATATTTTTCTTGCATTAGATTGCTCCTTTTAGATATCAAACAAAAGTGCTCGTTTGAGCACTTTTAATTTTATTCTTGAATTCCTTGTTCTTCAGCAAGTAATTTATTATCGTAAACTTTAAAGAATGGATAGTAAATTAAGAATGATGTAAGAATTAGAATTACGTTTAAGATCAATGCTTTGATATCAAAGTTTGTAGCTAAGAATGCACCGATTGGTCCAGGCAATGTCCATGGAGGTGTTGAAACCACTGGATGAACAATTCCTGATTTAACTGCAAACCATGCGATAACTGTATTGATCATTGGTGCTACCATGAATGGAATCATTAAGATTGGATTCAAGACAATAGGTGTACCAAAGATAATTGGTTCGTTAATATTGAATAAAGCTGGAGCAAATGAAGTCTTACCTAATGACTTAGCATATGCTGATTTGGAGAAGAATGCCATTGCAATCGCTAAACCGATTGTAGCACCTGATCCACCAATCCAAATGAACCATTGGAAGAATGGCTCAGCTGCAATATGAGGAATTGGTTGTCCTGCTGCAAGTGCTGCACCATTATTTTCGATTAATTGTAACCATAGTGGACGAGCAATTGTACCAACAATTGAAACACCGTGGATACCAAATGACCAGAAGAATGTTACTAAGAATACTAATAATAGTACACTTGGTAATGTATCAGCTGCTGTAACTAAAGGAGCTACTAAGCCACCGATAAATCCGTGCCAGTCAAAACCGAACCAGTATGTGATTGAACCAAAGAATAACATGATGATTGCTGTAGGTACTAATGCTTCAAATGAACGTGCAACTGATGGTGGCACTTGATCAGGCATTGAAATTTTAAAGTTAGTAGTATCTGTAAAACGATAAATTTCAACCGCAATGATTGATGCAATAATACCAACAAACATTCCTCCACCACCAAGTGGTCCCATTGGAATTGTGAAACCAACATCTTCAACCATTTCAGGATTGATTGTTAGTAAGAATGCTGCTGTAGCAAGAATTCCTCCTGATAATCCATCTAGCTCGTATGATTCAGCTAAACTCATACCAATACCAAATGTTGCATAAAGAGTCATAATCGCCATCGTTAAACGATATGGTAATAAGATTTGACCCACATTCGCTTTGATTGAACCAACAAGTGGCCAAGTTTCAGGGAATGGGATGAATGCAACAATTAAGAAAAATGATCCAACAATTATTAATGGTAATGTAGCAATAATACCATTACGAATTGCTAGTAAGTGACGTTGATTAGCTAACTTAGTCATTGGACCAGAAAGTTTCTCATCAACGAATTTTACAAATTTTTCCATTTCTTTCCTCCTTGTGTCGCTTTCGCTATCTTAAATTTACCACAATATCCCATATTCGTCAATAATGTTACCCCTTTCACACATTCATGACGAAATAATATTTCATGAAAATTATTTTTAAAAGAAACTTTATAAAATAAAGTATTTAGGGATTCCTAAAGCAAGATACATAATAAGAAAGAAGATAGAATGGAAGATAATAAATAGGAAAAAGTTCCTACGATGCTCTTTGTTTTTGAAATGTACATTAAGTTTCTTAATAAACTGCAATGGATGAAGCACATCCCATGAATTAAATCTAAGTTCTCGTCCTAGATAAATCCCAATCGAAACCAAAACAATGATTAAGATAGCACTTGTAAGTAATACAACTTGATTAATTGTATTTAAATATTGCGGATCAAAAATTATTAAATAAGTTATTTGTAGTAGCACAATTCCCATTAAAGTATTAAATATACCAGAAAGAGATAAGGATAAAACAGAGATGATATCATACCAAATGGGCACTTCATTTTTATCGACATCGCGATGTGTCAGATTTAATTCTGTAAGTAAGTATGCTGAGTTGGGTAGAAATAAGATCCATACAAGCAATGTTAAGACAAAAACTATTAGTGCAATAATATTTAAGACAGTTATATTAAGCAAAGTGCTTAAGTAAACAAGAAATAGACTTATTGAAAATCCACCAAGAAGTATGAGAATAGGCATAATTGATAACTTTATATTCCATATCATTGGTTTAAACAAATCAACTGAAAATATTTTCGGTCTTAGCTTTATACTTATGTAAGCAAATAAATTAAATAAGAAAGTACTCAAAATTAATGATTGAAAATTCATGGATATCACTTCTTTCTATATAGATTCAATTTAAGTATTATTTCTCATCAAGCCTCTCATGAATATATTCACGATTGTTGGGATATCCAATGGATTATCATATCTAGAATCTCTTTCAGTTATATAAGGAGAGATCATCTGTAAAAAATGTCTCGTAGCGATTGAAGCATCTATGCCATCAACAAAGTGCTTTTCATATTCTTTAAAAAAGCTATAAAAAGGGATAAAATAATTCTCTCTAAAAATATTAAATAATTTTAAGTGTGTTTTTTTACTAAGTTCCTTGTTCATATCATGCATCATTAAAGATAAATTGACAGGATGATTATCTTTCAAATAAAGAGTCATCTCAATAAGTGAATCAGGACTAAGATTATTCTGCTTTAAAATCGCAGTTAAACCATCCCCTATTTCCTGAGCAAAATTTAAAAGAACCTCAGAATATAATTCTTCTTTGTTAGAGAAATGGTGATATAAGGCTGGTTGAGATATATCAAGTATTTTAGCAATGTCTCTTGTGGAGGTTGCCATGTACCCCTGAGACATAAAGAGATCAGTCGCAACCATTATAATTTGTGTTCTCATATCTAGTTCCATAACACATTAGCTCCTTTGATTCCCTTACATTCTACTGTGTATTACTTAAGTTGGTCAAGTTAAGTACTAAAAATAAGAGCACAATACTTATCAATTGATAGGCCGTATGTTATTATCTACTTATCAAGTGATAAGGAGGCTATTTATGATACTAGCTTTAAAAGAAATGAAAAAAGAGAAATTGAGATTTTTAATGATTATATTGGTAACAGCGTTAATCGCTTATTTGGTTTATTTTCTATCCTCACTAGCTTATGGATTAGCAGAAAAAAACAAAACAGCCATAGAATTTTGGAATGCGGAAGGTGTAGTATTAGCTAAATCAGCAAACAAAAGCATCTACGGTTCAATGATTGACTCAGATTTACTTAATGAGAAACAAAATGAAATTGGAATAAATTTATCAAGTGCAACAATTGAAATTGAAAAGAACAAAGAATTAAGTGATGTAGTTTTCCTTGCTTATGATGAAAAGAATGAAGAAATACTTGCTCCTTTAATTGAAGGTAGGTATATCGAAAACAGTGATGAGATTGTTATATCAAAATCTCTTCAAGAAAAAGAAGATTTAAAAATGAATGATAAGATTAAGATTACTAATCTAGATAAAGCTTTCAAGATTGTTGGCATTACAGAAGAATCAGATTATAATACTGCTCCTTTAGTTTACATTGATCGTAAAACAGCCTCTGTTCCTATGATGATGTTTGGTAAAAAAAGTCCCGAAAACGCCGAAATATCAGAAAAGTTTTCAGCTCTAATTATCCAAGATAAAAAAGACATTGAAGAATTAGATGATTCATTGGAATTCATTCCCCTTGATGAATTTATCGATCAAATTCCTGGATACAAGGCTCAAGTATTAACTTTTGGATTAATGATTATTTCACTTTCATTAATTGCAGCAATTATTATAGGTATCTTCATGTATATTTTAACGATGCAGAAAAAATCTATATTTGCTGTTTTGAAAATTCAAGGATATAAAAACAGTTATATCACAAGTTCTGTAATCCTACAGTCAGTCTTAGTGCTTAGCATTGGCTTTACTCTTGGATTTGTACTAACAATCATCAGCAAATATTTCTTACCTAATACAGTTCCATTTGCTCTTTATTGGCCATTACTTGCAGGAGTTAGTTTATTTTCATTGTTTTGTTCATTATTTGGATCATTATTTTCAGCAAGAAGCATCTTAAAAATCGACCCATTAGAGGCACTATAGGAGGATTAATATGATAGAACTTAAAAATATATCAAAAAGATTTAATGACGGAAGTGAAGATGTTGAAGTTTTAAAAAATACAAACCTAGAGATATCCAGTACAAAATTCACTGCAATTGTTGGACCAAGTGGTTCTGGTAAATCAACCCTTCTAACAATCATTGGTGCTTTACAAAGTCCAAGTGAAGGAGAGGTAATTATCAATGGTACCAACATCAATAAATTAAGTGATAAAGAAAAAACAAAATTACGTTTTGATGATATAGGTTTTGTTTTACAAGGTTCAAATTTAATTCCATATCTTAGCATCTTGGAGCAGTATGAGTTGAAGTTGAAAAAAGCAAAAACTAAGATTGACAAAGAAAGAATCAATGAAGTCTTAAAGAATTTATCAATTTATAAAGTTAGAAATAAATACCCAGATGAAGTTTCAGGTGGAGAACGTCAAAGAGCTGCAATTGGGCTTGCCCTTTTATTGAAACCCAAACTAATATTAGCTGATGAGCCCACAGCAAGCCTAGATACAGATAAAGCGATACAAGTAGTTGAAACATTGCAAAAAATATCTAGAAGTGAAAATACATCGGTTATTATGGTAACCCATGATACTCGACTATTAGATTATTGCGATCACATCATTGAAATCGTCGATGGTAATGTGAGCGTTAAATCATAAGAAAAGTGTAGTTAGTCTACACTTTTTTGTTCTATAAAATAATAAGATTTAAGAAGATATTCTTCTTGATATTTAGTAGATAAATAATAAAGATATTCTTTTATTTTGTTTAATTCAATTTGCTTCATTAAGTACTGTTCTTTATAAAACAAAAAATCACTCTTCTCTTTTTGAGTCGCCCGCTTTTTAAAGTATCCCCAAATATGTTCCATAGCGTTTACTTCATCTTTGACTGATTCTTTTTGATTTTCAAGCTCATGAATAATTTCATAAAATTCTTTGTCATCAACTTTTTGATTATCTTTGAATAATTGTCTTATATCATTATAAGATTTATGAGATTTTGCCATCACCCAGTATTTGTATTTTGCCCATTCCTTTTCAAGTTCTTTCATGACTTCACCTCTTTAATTAATCATAGCAATTTTCACGTATTAAATATACAAAAAGTAGGCTTTTGCCTACTTTTTATAAATTCTCACCATTACTTGCTATAACATCTTTATACCAATCAAAGGATTTCTTTTTGTATCGTTTGAAACTTCTACTGCCATCATCTTGACGATCGACATAAATAAATCCATATCGCTTCGACATTTCCCCTGTTGATGCACTTACTAAATCAATACATCCCCAG
>CAZRNT010000016.1:12911-15732 GCA_964601525.1 uncultured Erysipelothrix sp. | reverse complement strand
TACAAGAAGGTTCACTAACATGCAAACAATCACGATACCTACATTCATCAGCATAGTCTTTAAAATCAGGAATTGATTGGGCTAAAACAAGGGGATCTACCTTAGAAAAACTTAAGGAAGAAAAGCCAGGCGTATCCGCCAACCAACCACCTGCAATATTGTATAACTGATTATGCCTTGTTGTATGTTTTCCCCTACCTAAAGCTTTAGAAATCTCCTGCGTTTCTAAGGAGAAGTCTTTTTCAATTCGATTCAAAATGCTCGATTTACCAACTCCACTTTGCCCAGCAAGAACTGATATATTATTTGCAAGCATGTCCTCTAATTGATTTGCTTCATCAAATTTATTTAACGCTAAAAACTTATACTTGCTGTTTTTATATTCATTCTCAACACTCTTAATGAACTCTTCGTCCACCAAATCAGTTTTCGTCATAACAATGATTGGCTCAATATTTTCAAGCGAAATCAAAAAGATTAAGCGATCGACTAATGTATAGGAAAAATCCGGTTCTTTGGCCGACATAACAATAAACGCTTGATCCACATTTGCTACAAGCGGCCTTGTTAGTGCATTGCGACGTGGATAAACTTCTTGAATAACATATTTATTCTCTAGAAATTCAATTTTAACCTCATCACCAACAATTGGTTTGCTACCTAAACGTAATTTTCCCATTGCAATCGCTTCAACAATTTCACCGTTATGAAATACATGGTAACGATTGGAAACAATTCTTGTAATTACTGACTTATTCTTCAACGTCATTAATTTCAGTTTCTCCTTCTGGTTTTTCTTCTTTTGGTTTATCTGCTTCATCATAATAGTATAAAACTACTGTACTATTTTCTTCTTGAACATAGAAGCTTCCTACTCCAGGACTTGTTCTACTTACTACATTATACTCTAAAGATTCTAATTGAGACAAACTAAGCCCTGCTGTAGACAATTTTTCAACTGACGTTTTCATCCCTAAGTCATTGAGAGCCTTCTTAGCATTATCTAAAGACATCCCTACAATGTTATTAGGAATAACACCTTCCACAGCTGAACTTACAACAAGTAATATCTCTCGTCTTTGATCAGGATTAACTTTGTCACCAGGCATTAATAATTCTTGACGAATTACAGTGCCAGGTGCAATATCTTTATTTGACTCATTACTTGTTTTAATACTTATGTTTTGACCAGCAAGCAATTCTCTAACTTCCTCTAAAGTTTTACCTTTATAATCACCAATTTCAAATGTTTTACCTTGAGATAATGTTAGCTTAACTTGAGAACCAACCATCACCATACTTCCCTCTTTAGGTCGAGATGAGACGACATGAAGATATTCATGTTCATCAGAATATTGGTAGAGATAATTGGGATTAATATGCAAACCAAATTCTTCGAGAATATCTCTTGTTTCATCAAGGCTTAAACCCACTATATCCGGCATTTCAATTTCTTTTGGAGTATTAGGTCGTGTAAGAAAGAAGACCAAAGCTACAATTAAAGCAAAAGAACTTGCTAGGATTGTCCAAAACATCCAAGGCTTCAACTTTTTCTTTTTTACTTCACCACTTGGCTCTTTAGAAACAGTATGCAAACGATCAATCATAATTGTTTCATCATCTGCCTGAACTTCTGCTTCCCATAAATCTTCATTCTTTCTTCTTGAATCAAGACAGGTAGAAAGATCCTCTACAAAATCATCCATTGTTCGATAACGATGTAATCTATTTTTATGAGTTGCCTTCGCAATAATATTAACCATTGAATTAGGTAAACTTGGATTAAACTCTTGTACCGAAGGTATCGTATCACGCATATGTTTCATCGCAATCTCAACAGCAGTCTCACCGCGATAAGGAACCGTACCTGTCAAAAGCTCATAAAAGACAATACCTAAAGCATAGATATCAGATTGTTCTGAAGCACCCTCTCCACGAGAACATTCAGGCGCTAAATAATGAACTGAGCCCAAGACTGAATCAGACTTCGTTAACTGTAATGCATCTCCTGCCAAAGCAATACCAAAGTCAGCGATTTTAACAGTTCCATCATCTTTAACCAAAATATTTTGTGGTTTAATATCACGATGGATCACTTGTTTTTGATGTGCTTTTTGTAAAGCAAATGCAATTTGCTTCATGATAGATACAGCTTCATATTTATCAAGAGCACCACGGCGATGAATCAAATCTTTTAATGTAGTTCCGTGAATAATTTCCATAACAATATAATGCTCACCATTATCCTCACCTACATCATAAACATCCACAATGTTTTCATGATCAAGACCTGAAACCGCTTGGGCTTCTCTTTGAAATCTTAATAAAGCAACTGGATCATGGGATAAACTTCCTCTTAATATCTTGACCGCAACCTCACGATCTAAAACAGTATCAAGAGCCAAGTAAACATCAGCCATTCCACCTGAGCCAATTTTCTTTAGTAAAGCATAACGATTTCCTATTGTTCTATTCATTCTGATCACCTTCAATCAATATAAAAGAAATATTGTCGTAAGCACCAGCTTCATAGGCTAATTCGCGTAGACGCTTTTTTCTTTCTTTAAGACTTGGAAGCGCCATAGTCTTCTCAATTAATTCATGTTCAACATAAGAGTGTAAGCCATCTGAAGAAAGTAAAACTTGAGTCCATTTAGAATCTAAATATATTTGTTCATACTTTACTTGTTTATCAATTCCTACCGCATTCATTAGAATATTTCTTTTAGGATGATTTTCGCTTTCTTCTTTACTAATCTTCTTACGCAGATACATTTCATAAGCATAAGTTTGATCTTGACTTAAACAAGTCAATTTATTC
>CAZRNT010000016.1:2579-12901 GCA_964601525.1 uncultured Erysipelothrix sp. | reverse complement strand
TATTCTTATTAAAAGAATACAAACGACTATCTCCAATATTAAAACCTAAACCTTGGCCATTCCAAATAACCAAAGCAATAAGTGTTGTCCCCATGCCTTCATATTTACGATTGCTTAAAGACTTTTTAAACACCTCATAATTAACCATAGTAATCGCATCTTTAAACCATGCGCTAATATCGTTTAGTTCTTTAAATTCACTTACTTTTTTAAAACTGTCAACCAATGATTTAACCGTCATTTGTGATGCTAAAGAACCAGCATTCCCGCCACCAATTCCATCACAAATAACCGCTAATAAGGCATCTTGTTTTTCTTCGATTGCAAGATAATCTTGATTTTCATCTCTAACCAGACCAATCTCACTTATACTAGTATATTTCACTCTTATTACCCCATTCTACTACGTACTATTTTAGCATGTTCTACGACATTGTGCGATATAAAAACCATCACCCTTTTCCTCAACAGGATTAAAAGTTTTCTCTTCAATTACTTCAAAGTTAGAATGACGTTTTAAAAACTTCTCTATTTGTTTTTCATTTTCTTTTTTATTTAATGTACAAGTAGCATAGAGGATAATTCCACCTACTTTTACCATGCTAGAGACATGATCCAACATCTCAGCTTGTAAACGCTCTAAATCATCCAAATCACTTGGCTTAATATGATAGCGTAAATCATGTTTATGTGATAATACTCCAAGACCTGAACAAGGAGCATCTAAAAGAATTCGATCAAACAATTTATCATTAGAATATTCCAATAAATCACTTGTAATAATTTTAGCGTTTTTAGAACCCCATCGATTCAGTAAATCTTTTGTTGCTTGCGCTCGTGACTCATGTAACTCTATACCAATAATTTCACCTTTATTATTCATTAAATCAGAAATTTGACTTGTCTTTGTTCCAGGACCACAACAACAATCCAAGACAGACATATCATCTTTAAGATCTAAATATTCAACAACTCTTTGACTATTTTTATCTTGAATTAATACTAATCCACGATCTAAAAAATCTTTCTGAAAAAACTCTCCTTTAGCAATTTCAAAACCATTTTTCATCTCTAAATACTCATCAAGTTCAACAGTATCAAACTTAGGATTTCTTCGTACATAATTTTCTTTAATTCCCTGAGAATATTCAGCATACTCTTGCGCAAACTCAAAGGAATACTGTGCAGAGAGTAATCGCAATATCCAAATAGGCATACTTTTTTCAATACTAAGTTTATGGATTGGATCTTCTGGTAATTCTCTTTGGCCTCTTTTAATGATTTTCTTTAATACAGCATTTACAAGTCCGGAATATCTAGCCAAGGAAACCTTTTTACTTAAGTCAACATGCTCATTTACAAGAGCATAATCTGGTATTTCCGACATGAAATACTTCTGTGCTAAAGCCATAATCAATAAAATTCTAAGCTCTAAATCTGTATTTATCTTAATTAAATCATCAATTTGATAATCGAGAAATAAATAATTCTGCAAACTTGTATAAACTAAAGCAGAAACAAAAGCTTGATCTTGTGGATCAAGTTCTAATTCTTTTAATACTAGATGTGCATGTTTATCTTTTACAATAACCTCAAGTAAAACTTCATATGCTATTTTTCTTCTCATGATTCTAAACTCATTGGATTAACATCAACTGTAAATCGAGTTCTATTTATTTTTCGATAGTGTTCAACAACTTCATTACATTTTTGAATCATATAGTCCAAATCCTTTCCTTTTAATATTATTCGAACTCGATGTCGATTCGATAATCTTCGAATAATTGTTGGCCCAATTTTTTGAATGGGAAATTCTTGCATTAATTCATCAAATTCATCAGCTGCTCTTTGTGCTTTAAGTAAATCCTCATCGTAAAAAACTATACTTATTAAATAAGAATAAGGTGGATAAGAAGCTAATTTACGATATTCCATTTCTTGTTTGAAGAAATGCTTATACTTTTGATTTACCGCACAAACAATTGCATAATGATCAGGATTAAAGCTTTGCATTATTACTTCGCCTTCTTTAGAACCTCGACCACTTCGTCCTGCAGCTTGCAATAATGTAGCAAAACTTTGCTCGACAGAGCGATAATCTGTGTGAGCAAGCCCAGCATCCGCATTCACAACTCCTACTAAAGTAACGTTTAAAATATCATATTCATGATTGATAAATGAATCTAAAATCCTTTGATGGCTCCCTTTAGTTCGCGTCGTATCAGCATCCATTCGTAAAACTCTTGCATCAGGGAATTTAGACTCAACAAATTCCGTCAATCTTTCAGTTCCCATTCCTTGCCCTATTATTTTAACATTTTCAGGATTTCTATTGGTCTGATAAGAACAGATGTGACATCTTAATACTTTGTCAAATTTATGGTAATTTAAAGCAACATCACAATTCGGACACTCTAATACTTGCTGGGTTTTCGCATCTCTTAGAATCGGCAAATATCCGCGACGATTTAATAGTAAAACTACTTGTTCTTTTCTATCTAGACGAAGCCTAATCGCTTTTTCTAAGGTGTCGGTAATATAATACCCTTCTTGATTGTATAAAGTTTTTTGCGTATCAACTAAGGTAACTTTGGGAAAACTATAATTGATTCTATCTGGTAGATTAATAAGTGTATAAACAGATTTCAAGGCCCTTGCATAGGATTCTAAGGAAGGTGATGCACTCCCAAGAATTACCGGACATTGATGATAGTCTTGACGCCATGCTGCAATATCACGGGCATGATAGTAAGGTATGTTTTGTTGTTTATAACTGCTATCATGTTCTTCATCCAATACAATTAAACCTAAATTTTTAAAAGGTAAAAATATCGAAGATCGTGTTCCAACCACAATTTTCACTTGATTGTTTTTAACACGATTATATTGCTCATATTTTTCTTGTTCGTTTAAGGCCGAGTGATAAATAGCCACATCACGACCAAATCTTTTTGAGACACGATCAATCATCTGTGGTGTCAGCGATATCTCAGGAACCATAATAAGAACTTGTTGATTGTTCTTTAGAACTTTCTTTGCCACTTGTAAATAAACTTCAGTCTTACCACTCCCAGTAACTCCATGTAAAAGATAAGTATGAGCAAGACCTAATTTTACTTTATTTACAGCATTCTTTTGAGCTTGGTTTAAAACAATATCCGTCTTTTCTTGTTTGACTTCCTGACTTTCATACATTGCCTCTACTTCATACTCACTAATTAATCCTTTATCAATAAGACTACGAACACCAGTATAAATTTTTCGAGCTTGTGTGTAACTTATTTTTTCTTTTTCTTTGATTAAATCCATAAATTCAGATTGTTTTTTACTTAGTTTTTCCTTTGAATCCTTCTCATACCTCAACATCCTTATCATTTTAATCGATTGACGATTCGATTGAGGTTTTAATTTACTTGGTAAAATGGTTTGGAAACAAGTGATACTTGGGGAAACATAGTAATAAGCCATCTTCTTTGCTAAAGCCATCAATTCTTGATTAATAATAGCTTCTTCATCGATTATTGATTTGATTTCCAATACATCAAATCCAAGATCTACTGGATCATAAATAGACATAACAAAACCAACTCTAGGGCGATTACGCACTAAAACTTCTACCCGAGCACCTACCTGAATATTGGCATCGGAGCTTTTATAAGTTAATGTATCTTGAAAAAAATGAGAGTCTTCAATTAGTACATCACAATACTTCATAAAAAACCTCCTTAAGTTAGAAAACAACTCTTAAAGAGTTGTTTCAATGTTTCTTTTTATAATCAATGCAACTGAGTCAGCAGCAATTTGTGGATCATCATTACAAATAACATAACGATAATGATTCATAAGATCCATTTCTTTAGATGCTTTTTCTAATCTTTCATTAATAACATCTTGAGACTCTGTTCTACGGTTAATAATTCTACGTGCCAATTCTTCCATGCTTGGCGGAACTAAGAAAATACTTAATGAATCAGGCACTCGTTCGATAACTTGACGTGCTCCTTGCACTTCAATTTCTAAGAGTACATTCTTACCTAAATTTCGTAAGCGTTCAACTTCTGAAATCAAAGTTCCATAGTAATTTCCCACAAATTCAGCATGCTCTAACAATTCATCATTAGCAATTGCTTCTTCAAATCTTTCACGACTCACAAAATAATAATCTTTGCCATCAACCTCTCCCTCACGAGGCTTACGAGTTGTCATTGATATTGAATATGCTAAGTTTAAATCTTCCCGATCAAAAAACAATTCTCTTACAGTACCCTTCCCCACACCACTTGGTCCTGAAAAAATAATCAATAGCCCTTTTTTCATATACACCATCCCTTTTGTTAATATTAAATAAAAAAGCGATACTTGTCAAACACATGATATAATACATTATAGCAAGAAAGGTTGATAATATGGCAATAGATGGAATTGTTTTACACCAAACAATAAAAGAATTAAATAATACTTGTCCTTTAAAGATAAATAGAATTCGACAAGCATCTAAATATGACTTTGAATTTCAAACCTATTCAAAGAAAAAACATGATTTATTAATTTCATTACACCCAAATTTTTCAAGAATCCATTTCACAAAACATAAAGCAAGTAAGAACTTAGGACCTACACATTTAACCCAAGTTTTCAGAAAACATTTAGAGGGCGGAATCATTAAATCATTTGAACAAGAATCTTACGATCGTATTATGAAAATAAATATTGAACACCGCGATGAAATGGGCGTCATTAAAGATTACAATTTATATTTAGAATTTTTAGGGCGTTATGCCAATTTAATTCTTCTTGATGAGAACAATAAAATTATTGATAGCTTTAAAAGAATCAGTGATTTTGAAACACAAGATCGTATTATATTACCTGGTGTTAATTATCAACTACCAAGTAAACAAGATAAGTTAAGCATCCATGAAATTGACAAAATAAACATAGACGATGGAATTCTCAATCAAATCGAAGGCGTCTCCCCTCTTTTAGAAAAAGAGATATACTATCGAATTGAAAACAGCGAATCGATTGAGAAAATTAAAGAAGAAATCATAAGCAGCAAAAGTCTATATGTATATGATAAAGATTTCCATATCATAGAATTAAAGCATTTCAAGAAAAAAGCCAATGTCTATCCAATTATGGAAGGATTTGATGTCTTCTACCACCATAAACAGGAACAAGACCATATCAAATCTCACACCCAAAACATCGCAAAAATTGTGCGAAGGGAACTTAAGAAAAATAATAGAAAACTCAATAAATTACACAGAGAGTACGAAAATGCTCAAGATATTGAACATTTAAGAGAATTTGGTGATCTCTTAATAACATATGCCAGTCAAAATGATGCTGGACTTGACAAAATTGAATTAGAGGACTTTGAATCAAATTTAAGAACAATTAAATTAGATCCAGCAAAAAATGGTGTCGAAAATGCTCAGGATTATTATAAGCAATATCGGAAAAGGAAAACCAGTAGAAAGTACCTTAGCGAACAAATAGAAATCTGTGAAAATGATATTGATTACTATGAGAGAGTTTTATTACAGCTTGATCAAGCAAATCTCGAAGACGCTTTGGAAATTGAGGAAGAACTGACTTCCATTGGCTTAATCAAAAAGAAAAAAGAAAAATCTAAAGCAAAGAAAAGTAAAAGAAGTAATTATCGAATCATTGACTTTGATGATGACTGTCAAATTTTTATTGGAAAAAATAATATTCAAAACGAAGAACTTAGTTTTAAAATCGCAAAGAAAAATGATTACTGGTTCCATGCTGCGAATGCACAAGGAGCTCATGTAATCGTCAAAACTAGTGAACTCAACGAAGCTCGACTAAGAATGGCAGCTCAAGTAGCTGCATACTTTTCGAAAAATCGATTAGGAAGTAGTGTTGAAGTTCATTATACTTTAGCCAAAAACATTAGTAAGATTCCTAAAGCACCTAAAGGAATGGTAAAAATTGAAAACTATAAAAGCATGTTCATCGATCCAGATGAGGACTTAATAAATTCTTATCTTCCAAAATAATATCTTTATAATTAGGCATATGCTTTTCAATTATTTGGTAAAATCTTTTCGAGTGATTGAATTCAAATAAATGAGTACATTCATGCAAAACAACATACTCAATAAATTCTAGACTATGTTCGTAAAGATAGGTATTAAATGCAAGCTCCCCTTGATTAGAACAACGACCATGAATTCGTTTGTACTTTCTAATCTTATATGGGGGCTTTTTTATTTGTAAAATTTGAGAATACTTATCAAGATAAAAATCAATCTTCTGATTTAGTTTTTCTTTCAAATCTTTTTCTAGATGATTTAGTTTCTTTTCTTTTGAAAGCTCTAATGCAGCATGAATGATAATCTTATCTTTCTTATACTCTATAAACATATGATCATCTTCTTCATAGATAATTTTATACTTTTTCGCAAATAAATATACTTCATCCTTTTCCTCATTGATTCCAATTTCACGATATTCTGCTAATTTTTTATTAAGCCAATCTGATTTTAAAGATAAAAAAGCCTCTATCTCATCCAAGCTAGAGTGATAAGGTGCTCTGACAATAACTTTGCCATCACGAATTATAATTGCGATCGTTTTTCGCTTGCTTCTATGTAGTGTATATTCCATGATTCAATGATAACACAACTATGATATAATTATGAAGGTGATAAAAATGAAATCTACTGATATCTTTTATTTTGATGTCGATGGCACAATTTTAGATAACAAGGAACACAAAATAAGTGAAACAACACTCTACTCCCTTAATCAATTGAAAGAACTTGGCTATAAAGTCGCACTTTGCACAGGAAGAACCTATAAGGGAATCCATGAAGCTGGTGTTGATAGCATCATTGATTGGGATGGTTATGTATTAGCCAATGGATCTTCTGTTTTGGATAAAGATAAAAACTTAATTTTTGAAACCAAAATTGATCCTGAAATTATCCATGCTATTCAAGAACAAATAGCTAGTAAAGCTTTATTGCTAGAAGGTGATAGTAACTTTCTTACAGAAAAAGCACATGAACCAATTCTTCGTTCATTAAAGCATTTTGGTATTACAGAAAACTATCCTATCAAAAAATATGTTGATCAAAAGATCTATAATTTACTTTGCTATGATCCTTTAGATGAATCCTTCTTAGAACGGATTCAGGACAAAGTTCAAATTTTAAGAGATCAATTAGGTAATTATGAAATTATTCCAAGTGATGCTGGTAAGGATATTGGTATACTTAAATTAAATGAACATCTAAACATTAATCATCATGTCGCTTTTGGCGATGGAGATAATGATAAAACCATGATTGAAAACGCTGATATAGGTGTCGCAATGGGAAACAGTGTTGAAGAATTATTTGAACTTGCTGATTATATTACAAGTACAGTTGATAACGATGGGATCTACAACGCTTTACTGAAACACAATGTAGTGGAAAGGATGATTTAAATGGATAAAGAAACATTACAATTGTTTAGAAATAACATTATTAAAGATCATAGACGACGCTATTTGTTTGTCATCAAAGGAGAACAAAGCGGATATCAAGTCATGGAAAGAGAGATGAAATTCGTTAATACTTACAGTGCTAAAGGTCTATATGCATTATTGGTATTCTTAATGCTCTTTGGTATTTTAAAACAGCGATTTGTCTTTGCGCTCTTAGCTTCCGCAGCAGTCTACTTGGGAATTAGCTTGTATTTCAAATTTATATTCTTAAAAGATAGAAATACATTAAAAATTAGAGATGAAGAGTATAAACTAATGGATTCCTTAGCCGCTCATAAAGAATATAAATCAGAAGCGTTCACGCATACAATGATTCCAATTCTTATGATGTTTATTATTTTCTCAGTCATGTTACAACCTGAGAAAAACAATAATCCAATCGATCAAAATTTAATGAAACTTGGCTTAGCGGTTTTACCGGTTTATTCAATTCAAAATTTATTCAAATATATTAAAGAAAGAAAAATTATTAAAGGACTGAATAATCAATGATTATTGCGCTGACAGGTGCTGGTATTTCTAAAGCTTCAGGACTTAAAACATTCGATGAAATGCCTGGCGTTCGTGCCAAATTAAATAAGGACTTCCTCGAAGAAAATCCAGAAGACTTTCAAAAATCAGTGATGGAAATGCACGATGTGTTTAAAAATGCTGAACCCAATGATGCTCATTATGCACTTGCGGAATATCAAGTTCCAATTATAACGATGAATGTGGATGGACTTCATGAAAAGGCTGGTTCAAAACCAATTAATCTTCATGGCACAGTTCCAAGCGATGAAGAATTACAAAAACCTCGTCATCTTCAAGATCGTCCCGTTTTATATGGAGAAGAAGCACCTAATTATAAAAAAGGAATTAAGCTTGTTCAAAAATTAAAAGAAAATGATATTCTACTTGTTATTGGAGCCTCTGAATACACTGTCATTTCAAATAATATTCGAGCAATCGCTGCACATAATGGTGCACATATTATTGAAATACAAGAAGAAGCTGAAATTAGCACACGATTAGTTCTCGAAGAATTAAGAAGAAAAAATATTATATAGATAAAGAGTCCTTTAGCTAAGCTAAAAGACTCTTTTTTTCTTATTCTACACTGACAACAAAATCATCTTCAAAATCAATCTTAATGATATGATCTTCTTCAGGGTTTTCCCTAATGATTAAGTAAGCAATTTTTGTTTCAATGTTTTGTTGAATGAAACGTTTCATTGGACGTGCACCATAATGGATGTCACTTCCTAATTCAACAATCTTTTCTAGGACATTCTTATCATATTCAAGTTGGAGTCCTCTTCTGTTCATTCTTGTTTCTAATTCTTTCAAGAATTTGTCAGCAATGTCTATCAATACATTTTGACTTAAAGCATTAAAGACAATGATATCATCAACACGATTAATAAATTCTGGTTTGAAAAATCTTTGAACTTCTTTTAAATAATGATCGTTTCTTAAGTCTAAATCATTTTCAAATGCATGCTGACTTCCTAAGTTAGAGGTCATAATAATAATTGTATTTTTAAAATCAACTAAGACCCCTTTGCTATCTGTTATATGTCCTTCATCAAGAATTTGTAAAAGGACATTAAACACATCTGGATGAGCTTTTTCAATTTCATCTAATAAAACAATAGTGTATGGACTGCGACGAACACTTTCAGTTAATTGACCGCCTTGTTCATAACCAACATATCCAGGAGGAGCTCCAATTAAGCGAGACACTGAATGTTTTTCCATGTATTCACTCATATCAATTCGCACCATTTTATTTTAGTCATCAAATAATTCTTTTGCTAAAACACGAGCAACTTCTGTCTTACCTACTCCTGTAGGTCCTAAGAACATGAAGGAAGCTAATGGTCTTGCTTCATCTTGAATTTGTGCTTTTGATCTCATGATTGCATCTGTTACACGTTGAATTGCTAGATCTTGACCTTTAACTGATTTTTTCAATTCATCATCAAGTTCTAATAATTTTTCTCTTTCACTTGCTAAAAGATTTCCTACCTCAATTCCTGTCCATTTAGAAACAATATCAGCAATTAAATCAGAAGTAACAATTTCTTGAATCATTCCTTCTCCATTGGCTCTAGCTTCTTCTTTTATCAAAGATTCTAAATGAGGAATTGTCTCATATTGAAGACGAGCTGCATCTTCGTAACGAGCATCATTTTGAGCTCGTTCAAATTCTAATTTTGCTTTTTCAAGTTTTTCTTTAGCACCTTTAATCTCATCGAGTTGTTCTTTCTCTACTTGCCAAGCTTCATACATATTAGCATGTTCTTTTTTCAAATCTTCAAGTTCTACTAGGATTTCATCCAAGCGTTCTAAAGTTTTAGAATCTGTTTCTTTTTTCAAGGAAATTTCTTCAATTTCTAATTGGCGAATTCTTCTAGTTAATTCATCCAATTCTTCTGGCATTGATTCAATTTCTACTTTAATTGAAGCACAAGCTTCATCAATCAAATCGATTGCTTTGTCAGGTAGAAAACGATCTGTTATATAGCGATTTGATAAATTAGCTGCAGACACAATTGATTCATCAAGTATTTTAACACCATGATAAGATTCGAATCTATCCTTTAAACCACGTAAAATCGAGATTGTATCATCAACACTTGGTTCATCAATATTTACTTTTTGGAATCGACGTTCCAATGCGGCATCTTTTTCAATATATTGACGGTATTCGTCAAAGGTCGTAGCTCCAATTAAATGTAATTCACCACGTGCAAGCATAGGTTTTAGTAGGTTTGCTGCATCCATGGACCCTTCTGTTTTACCAGCTCCAACA
>CAZRNT010000016.1:311-2569 GCA_964601525.1 uncultured Erysipelothrix sp. | reverse complement strand
GATTTCATCAATAAATAATACAATGTTGCCATCTGCTTCTTTAACCTCATTTAATACAGCTTTTAAGCGTTCTTCAAACTCACCACGGTACTTAGCACCAGCAATAAGTGATCCCATGTCAAGTTCAATTAAACGTTTTCCTTTTAAACTAAAAGGAACATCACCACGCATAATTCTCCATGCTAATCCTTCAGCAATGGCTGTTTTACCAACCCCTGGTTCACCAATTAGAATTGGGTTGTTTTTTTGTTTACGTGATAGAATCTGAACTACTCGACGAATTTCTTCATCTCGACCAATAACTGGATCTATTTTTCCATCTCGTACATCTTGAACAAGATCTCTACCATATTTTTTTAATGCATTAAGTTGACTTTCGGAATTAGCTTGATCCATGGTTCTTCCTTGTCTAATTTCCATAATAGCATTTTCCAATTCATTTAAATCTACACCATAATCTTTATATTTAAATAAAGCCATTAAGATTGCATAAAGTGATATAAAGCTATCACCTTTTTTATCAGCCCATGCTTTCGCTACATTTAAAGTACTTTCTAAATTTGGACTCATCATCATTTGTCCACCTTGTACCTTAGGAAGTTTCTTTAAATCTTCATCAATTTGATCAATGATTGAAAACTTATCTAAAGTCATTTCCTCAAATACATCATCTACTTCATTATGATTAAGACTTGCTTTAAATAAATGAAGAGAATCTAAGGAAGAGTGGTTCATAGCTTGAGCAAATTGACTTGCTTCCATTAATATTTGTTGAACAATTTCACTTAAATTATCATAATTCATATTATTCACCTCTTTCTTGGCACTCTTTATGTGTGAGTGCTAATGAATTTGATAAAGAAAGGTGTTTCTATTTGAACGCCTTCTTAAAACGTTCAAACACCGAATCACCTTTTGTTTCTTTTAATTTCTCAAAAATTTCTCTCTCAGATTTAGATAGTTTCGTAGGTACTTCAAGTTTTACTTCAACATATTGATCACCATAACGACCAGTACGTAAATCTTTACAACCTTTTTCTCTTAATCTGAATTTTGTATTAGGTTGTGTACCCGCAGGGATGCTTAATTTCACATCTCCATGTACAGTCGGTACATCAATTTCTGTTCCTAATGTTGCATCAATAATAGACAACGGAACTGATATATGTATGTTGTTACCTTCACGTCTAAAATGTTTGTGAGTACCAACGATAATCTCAATCAGTAAGTCTCCATTGGGACCGCCATTAATTCCACGTTCACCTTTTCCACTTACTCTTAATTGTTGTCCTGAGAATATTCCTTCAGGTACTTTTATGTCCACATTAACACGTTTGTTGATGTAGCCAGCACCCTTACATTCTTGACAATGTTTTGTTATCTGTTTACCGGTACCATGGCAATCTGGACATGTTCCTTGAGTTTGAAAGACACCAAAAGGAGTTCTTTCTTGTTGAACTACTTGTCCACTACCGTTACATCTTGAACAGGTTTTCACATCTGATTTACTAAATGCACCACTTCCATGACAAGAGTTACACTCTTCATCTACGTTAAGTGTAACTGTTTTTTCAACTCCAAAGATAGCTTCCATGAAGTCGATTTTCATTGACATGAAACGATCTTGACCCTTTCTTGGGGCGTTTTGGTTGAAGCTTGAACCGCCTCCACCAAAACCACCACCAAAGAAAGAACTAAAGATATCTTCAAAACCGCCGCTAAATCCACCAGCACCAAATCCACCATTTTGATCAAATGCTGAATGACCAAATCGATCATAATTTGCTCGTTTATTTGAATCACTAAGTACCTCGTAAGCCTCTTGAACTTCTTTAAAGCTATCTTCAGCACCAGGATCCTTGTTCACATCTGGATGGTATTTTTTAGCAAGTTTACGATATGCACGCTTTATCTCATCATCCGTTGCGGATTCACTGACACCTAATACCTCATAATAATCTTTTTTTTGCGCCATGATTACCTCCGCCTTTATCTATTATTCTTTTTCTTCAAATTCAGCATCAACAACTGTATCGTCATCATTTGCTTCAAATGGTTCTGCGTGAACTCCACCATCACCTTGATCAGCATACATTGTTTGAGCCATTGCTTGTGCTGCTTGTTCTAGAGCATCAAGTTTTTCTTTTAAGTTCTCCATATCATTATTGTCTAATGATTCTTGTAATTCATCACGTAATTTTGTAACTTCTTCACGTTGTTCATCTGTGATATTAGCATTTTCTTCATTTAATGTTGTA
>CAZRNT010000016.1:0-301 GCA_964601525.1 uncultured Erysipelothrix sp. | reverse complement strand
CTATCACCTTGTCGTTGAATTGACACAACGAGTCAATTTGATGAATGAATTGTTCTGCTTGGTTTTTAAGTTCTGCTTCTTCTTTCAAGCGGTTATCTTCTGCAGCATTTTCTTCTGCTTCCTTAACCATTCTTTCGATTTCTTCTTCACTTAAACCAGAGCTATTTGTAATTGTGATTGATTGTTTTTTGTTTGTTCCTTTATCTGTTGCTGAAACATTAACAATTCCGTTAACATCAATATCAAATGTAACTTCGATTTGAGGAATTCCACGTGGTGCAGGAGCAATACCATCTAATTT
>CAZRNT010000015.1:0-16504 GCA_964601525.1 uncultured Erysipelothrix sp. | reverse complement strand
CCTCTTCCTCAGTTTTAGCAGTACCAGTCATACCCGCTAGTTTATTGTAAAGTCTGAAAAAGTTTTGATAAGTAATAGTTGCTAAAGTTACAGTCTCTTGTTTAATTGTTACATTTTCTTTAGCACATAAAGCCTGATGAAGACCATCAGAATATTCTCTACCTTCCATTAATCGTCCAGTAAATTGATCAACAATGACAACTTGATTATCCTGAACAACATGATGAACTAAGCCTGAGTTATCAAGATCATAAAGATTCTTAATTCTAAATGATTTTTCAGCCTTATTAACACCTTCTTCAGTTAATTGAACTGTTTTAGATTTTATATCAACAACATAATCTGAACCCTCATTTAGTCGTTTAACAAAACGATCTGCTTGTTCATATTGTTGAGCTCCATCACGAGAACCTCCTGAGATAATTAAAGGCGTTCTTGATTCATCAATTAAAATAGAGTCAACCTCATCAATCAGTGTATAATTCAAAGGTCTTAAGACACGATTAGAAACCTTAGTAACCATGTTATCTCTTAGGTAGTCAAAGCCCACTTCAGAGTTTGTAGTATAGGTTATGTCACATTCATAAACTTCACGTTTTTGACTTGGACTTAGTGCACGCAAGTTACATCCAACAGTCAAACCTAGGAAACGGTGAATCTCACCCATCCACTCAGCATCACGTTTAGCTAAGTATTCGTTAACTGTAACAATATGAACACCTTTTCCTTCAAGAGCATTTAAATAAGCCGGAAGAATCGAGGTTAATGTTTTACCTTCACCAGTCTTCATTTCCGCAATATCACCACGGTGTAGGATAATACCACCCATCAACTGCACCTTATAAGGATATTCTCCAATTACACGATCTGCAGCCTCACGAGCGACAGCAAAAGCTTCCACTAAAATATCATCAAGAGTTTCACCATTTTTTAGTCGTTTTTGAAAATAAGGAGTTTTCGCTTTAAGCTCCTCGTCACTTAGGGCCCTTATTTCATCTGCAAGAGTATCAATCTCATCAGCAATTGCTGATACTTCTTTTAAAATTTTATTATCATTGTTAAAAATATTTTTTATAAAATCAAGCATATTCGTGCCTCCATTCTCTATTATTGTACCACATGGCCACAATTAATTAACTATTAAAAAAGTTGGGAAGCCCAACTTTTTTATACTAAATTCTAACAATATTATGTGCTTGTGGTCCACGCTCTGTTTCGACAAGTTCAAATTCAACCTCAGTACCTTCGTCAATCGTCTTAAATCCTTCCATGACTAGGTGGGAATAATGAAAGAAAACATCACGCCCGTCTTCTAAAGTAATGAAACCAAAACCCTTGTTCTTATTAAACTTCTTAACTTTTCCTTGCATTATCATTCCTATACCTTTCTTTATTCTACAAGAAATTATACTTTAAAATCCTGTAAAAGGCAAGTGTAATCGCTTACTATCATTATCCCATTTCTTACTTCTAGCTACTGTCATGACACAAACGCAGTCTGTATGAGCTTTTACTAGATTAATGCACGTCTTTAAAGTTTCTCCACTTGTCACAATATCATCTAATATTAATATTTTTTTATTATTAATAAAGTCGGTGTTTTGTATTTTAATTTCATTTTGTACACTGCTTCTATCCGAATATTCTTTCATTGCCTGCTCTTTTTTTCCAGTATGAATTAAGATATCATCCAAAACATTATTAAATCCTGAAGCTTTAGCTAATAATTCAAGATGATCAAATTCTCTTTTTTTAATTGCACTAGCTGTGGATGGCACTAAAACAATACAGTAATTTTTAAATTTGTACGCCCAATATGGATGAAGAAAAACACCAGACATTAACTTATCTAAACTTTCTTTATACCTTAACAAAGCTAAGCGAACTTCACCCTCATAAATATACTGACTGTATACCTTTACGCCGTTTATCTCAAAACATGCAGGCACACTTATAAACTTTTCCCTACATTGTAAACACAATGGATCTTTGTAAATTCTATTCCTTAGGAAACATCCCTTAATTTCTAATCCTCCAAAACAGAGCAAGCAATACTGTTGTTGTTCTCTATATTTCTTATACAAGAAATTATGTTTAAACTTTTCCTTCGAGAATAAAAATAACACTCCCCTTCAATAGAATGAACCCCTCTTCTAACTCTTCCAGCAATTTGAACTAGCGAAGCATCAGAAAAGACTGGATGATCGGCACACACCACAAAACAATAAACATCTTTAAATGTCACCCCTCTTTCCAAGACTGTTGTACAGACTAAGAAATTAAAGTCATTGTCTCTAAAAGAAGCTAAAATATCTTCCTTGTTTTCTGACTCCGATGTTAAATAAGGACAAAACAATAATTTCCCTAGTTTTCTCGCAAGTTCCTTACTAGGGACAAAAATGAGACATCTTTTATTTTTGTGTATAAATAAATCAAATGCTAACCATAGTTTATTGAAAATAGAAAGACGCCATATTGGAACAGGCAATAATTTTAAATTGGGTCTAATTGGTAAGTTCAAATGCTCTACTGACCCTTTATTTATCTCTTCTTCTAAAAACTCATCTTTTGTAGCTGATAAGTAAATAATTTTACCATTCTCTTTTAAAGACAATTTCATAAACCTCTTTAAAACTTCATTGTTCGCATAAGGGAAAGCATCCGGTTCATCCAATATCAACAAGTCAAAATGATCTCGATAACGATATAATTGATGACAAGTGCAAACAATCAAATCTCCCTGAGTATGATTAGTGTAGCCTTGACAAACCTTGGTAATTTCCAAATCAGGAAAATATTCTTGTAATCTATCTGCTAATTCAATGACAATTTCCCTTCTAGGAATTGCCCAAGCACATCTTTTTCCTTCATTAAGATAGGCAGTAATTATAGGCAAACACATCTCTGTTTTTCCTGCACCACACACCGCCTCAATATAAACATCACAATTCAAAGAAGTACCCAAATCATCTACTACTTTCTTTTGAAAGATTGTCAATTCAAAAGGCATTTCAAAGCTTATATTCCTTTTTTGGCCCGGATAATAAACTTCATTCTCACTTTTATATGTGATACACCTCCTACAAACACCATCATGAAAGTACTTTTTTTCTGTAGCACCGCAAAAATCACACTTCATAATTTCACCTATCTAATTTACCAAATAAAGTTCAAGTAATACCTTTCTTATCCATTCCTTTCTAAACTATGATTCAATCATTCTAATTCCTAAATATAAAAAACTGAACTCCTTTCTTGGTACTCCAAGTTTTGGACTTCAGTTAATTGAGGTATTCATACTAAAACATCAAATCTTTAATCTTTACTTACTATGTCTTTTCCCATTTGCAATACTGAGGCTAAATTTTGTAATTCAGAAGGAACAATAATCTTAGTTGCATTTCCATCAGCAACTTTTTCCATTGTTTCTAAACTCTTTAATTTAAGATAAGCATTATCCATTTGAACTTTAGACAACATCTCAGCACCGTTTGCTTGAGCTTGCATAACTCTTTCAATAGCTTCAGCTTCACCTTCAGCTTCAGTGACGATAGCTTCTTTTTTAGCTTGTGCACGAAGAACGACAGATTCTTTTTCACCCTCGGCAATCAAAATAGCGGAGCGTTTCTCACCTTCTGCACGTAAGATGGATTCACGACGTTCACGTTCAGCTCGCATTTGTTTTTCCATGGCCTCTTGAATATCACGTGGCGGAATAATGTTTTTTACCTCTACACGTTGTACACGAATTCCCCAAGGATCTGTTGCTTCATCAAGAATAACTCTCATTTTTGTATTAATTATATCTCTAGAAGTTAGTGTTTGATCAAGCTCTAGATCTCCAATAATATTTCTTAAAGTTGTAGCTGTAAGATTCTCAATTGCATTAATTGGATTATGAATACCATATGTATATAAAACTGGATCTGTTATTTGAAAATAAACAACTGTGTCTATTTGCATAGTAACGTTATCTTTTGTAATAACAGGCTGTGGTTCAAAATCCTGAACTCGCTCTTTCAAAGAAACTTTGTTTGCTACGCGATCAACAAACGGTAATATAATATGCATTCCCTTATCCAAAGTATGACTGTAAGCACCCAATCTCTCAATTACATAGGCATTTGATTGCGGAATTATTCTAACCGAATAAGCAACAATAAATAGTGCAATAATAACCAGTAAAGCTAATAAGACATATCCAAAAAAGTCCATTTCAATTCCTCCTTATATTTTTTTCACAATTAACTTAACGCCTTCAATTGCTCTAACCTCAACCAAACTTCCTGCTTCAATCTCTGTATTGTCCGCAGTTGTAACTGACCACTCTACACCGTTAACATCAACTAAACCCCATTCTTCATGAGTAATAGCTTTATCCAAACGTAAAGTTCTACCTACAAGTCGATCAGCATTAGTTGCAATTACATTTCCTCTAAGTAGCTTATATGCAATTGGTCTCACAAATATCAATGAAATAACCGAAACAATTGCGAACACCGTAATTTGCAAAGCTAAACTATCGTTTATATAAGCGATTAATAAAGCTGCCGCAGAACCTATAGCAAACCACAACGTAACCAAATTACCTAAAGTAATTAATTCAATAACAATCATTAACACTAATACTATTAACCAAAATGTTGTTAATGTCATAAGACAGCACCTTCTTTCCCTAAATCGTTTAAATCAAATTCAAGGACATTTTCTTCCTCATTAAATTTAGCAACAATTTTTTGTCCACTAAGACTTTCGCCAATTTTTTGAGCAATAAGATCACAAAGAGCTTTGTTATTAATCTTTGCATAACCTCTACCAACAGAAATCTTATGAAGTAAATCTCGATCAAATCGATTCAATTCCAAATCCTTTTTGAAAACTGGTTTGATTGCAACTAAACCCGAATCACTAACTCCAACTAAAACGTAATGACTATCTTGAAAATGTTCACTTGCATTACTATTTAACGTAATATTATGCTCATTCAAAGTGATAATCCTAAGTTCAGCATTCCCTGTAACCCATTTGTACATTGTCTCACCTCTCTATGATTATATTCTATTTTTTATATATTTTCAATATTTTCTAAATTTTATTAAAATAAAACTCTTACCAAGGTAAGAGTCTATCTCCTTTAACCATAAAACTTCTTTCAGCATATTGTGCCAATGGATCATCTGAATATGAATCCGAATAAAATTCTTCCATCTCTTCAATTCGATATTGTTCCTTCATTCTACGAACCTTTTCTTCACCATAACAGTTTTCTCTTAAATTATTACCAGTCCTAGGATCAACAACTGAAGCGATTAAATTTACAGATAATTCTTTACAGATAGGTTCTAATAAAAACTCTGGAGAAGCAGAAATAATCAAATCATCTTCCCGTTTTTGTTCTAAATACCAAGACTTTAAATTATGCTTGTGTTCAAACCAAAATTCTTCAATGTGTAAAGTCATATTAGGAATGTGTTTGAAATATTCATAAAAAACAGTCTTCATATCTGTTTTACTAATTTTACCTCTTTTATAATCCGCAGCAGCTTTAATTTGCTTAGGCCACTCTTTAATCACAGATGGATATTTCTTCAACGTAAACTTATAGAGGTGCATGGAGCTATCTCCATCATAAATCGTCTTGTCAAAATCATAAACATTCATAATATTCCTCCTTGTATTTATTTAATATTTTAAGATATACTTCCGCAGTCTGATGACAATCATCCAATGCACGATGCCCTTTTTCTCTTGGTATTGAAAAATATTCACATAGAGTCTCTAACTTATGATTAGCACTATCTTTAATCAAACATTGAGCCAATTTTAAATTATCTATTTTAGAATTAGTAAACTCTGATTCATGGACACGCTCGTAAGCCTCTTTTATCAATCCATAATCAAAATTGACATCGTGTCCTAAAATAATATCATCTCCAATGAAATCAACGAGCTCACCAATAACATCATCAATAAGTGGTGCATCAGCAATCATCTCATTGCTAATCCCAGTCAATTCAACAACAAAAGGTAAAATCGTATTTTTTGATTTTATTAATGAAGAAAAAGAAGCAACTGCTTTACCCTTCCTATATTTAATTGCACTAATCTCAGTAACATCATCAGCCTTATCACTTCGACCAGTAGTTTCCGCATCCACAACCGTGAAATCTAAAATCATTCGCATTCTACCCTTCTTTACTAAGATAATTGTACCACATTTCTAGATAGTAATGCTATTACATTAGCTTTACGAAAACACAAAAAGATAGCTCTCTAGAGAACTATCTTTTATATCATTTCATTTGTTTTTAAACTATCTATTAATAGAACGGGCAGCTGTTGCCATTGTATGACGCAAACCACGAACTGCTTTTCCAAGCGCAAAGATATTTTCTACAGGAGCTAATCCAGAGAATCCTGCATCACCTATATGATGTATGTCAACACCACATATTTTACTTTGTAAAGCCATTTGAGCTACAGTATCTGGATCCGAACCTTCTTGACTAGTTCCAATAGCTGCCATGACAAGTCCATTATTCTTATGCACATATTCAACAATTTCTTTCAATTGTAAACTATCAAAACCTGGAACAGTACCCACAGGAACTAAGATCACATCTGCTCCTGCTTTTAGAAATGACTCTACAGTTTCAAGATCAATAACTGGTCCTTCTACTCCTGCGCCATGCATTTTTCCAGCAATAATCAAGCCACTATACTCTTTTTTAGCTAATTTGATTGAATCTTCAATTGCCTTATTACTCACACCAGTTCCTGGATTTCCAGTAAAGCAAACAAAATCCAAACCAATTTTTTCTATTTCTCGAATAGTTTCAAGCGTTGCTTTACGTCCATTTGATAACCCAAATCTTAATTGATCAAGGAACATTGTACGAGCTAGGAGAAGAAGATCCTAATGAAAACAAAGCAGGAAGAAGAAAAATATTACTCGATATATTAGAAAAACATTCATACTATCTTGGAGTAGAGTTATTTGAAGATTCAATTACACTTTGTATAAGCAATAATAAAGCCAGTGTAATTTCTCAAAAAGAATACAAAGTACCAATTTTAAACCATCAAACAGCCATTGATAAAATTATGACTTTCCTAAAGGAAAATAACAATTATAAAATTGAAGCAATTGGCATTGCCATTCCAGGACATTATGATCGTGAGTCAAATTATATTCTTACCAATAATCCTTTTTGGAAAAAATTCTCATTAAAATCAATAAGGAATTCTTTTGATATTCCTGTATACTTTGAAAATAATGTTAATACAATGGCTATTTACGAGCGACTTTTCGGACTTTTCAAAACAGATCCAAATTTCCTGTTCATGCATTTCAGAAGAGGAATGTTCAGCTCCTACATTTACAAAAGTAGCATCTACGCAAGAAATAATTATCATGTCGGTGAAATTGGACATATGGTAATCAACCCAGAAGGAAATCTTTGTGAATGCGGCAAGCATGGTTGCCTACAAACCTACGCAAGCCAAACATGGATGATTAAAAAAGCAAAACTTATCTATGAGTCAAATTCTAACACCTATTTAAATACCTTAGTTTCTACAGCAGAGCAGATAAACATGGACATTATTCTCCAAGCTTATCACCTAGGCGACAGTGCCATTATCCATATGATTGAAACTGCTATTAATTACTTAGCTATAGCAATAAATAATGTTATTGTGAGTTTAGATACAGAAATTATTTATCTCCACGCAGAATTATTTAATGACCAAGAAATCGCCTGGCTTCTACTGCATAAAATCGAAGAACACGACTCGAAACTATTACCAAGAGAATCAATAGAAAAAATTATTAAACCATATCATAAAATGAATGGCGCGAAATCAGCATGCGCACTTGCAATTCAAGGACACATATTACAATAAAAAATGTTGCTTAAGACTAAGCAACATTTTTTATTATTTAGATGATTCTATCATTAAGTTCGCAATTTTCTGTGAGAACTTAACTGGATCTTCAATTGGCAATCCTTCAATTAAGCATGCTTGATCATATAGAATATCTGCATACTCATTTAATAAGTCAGGTTTTGAATCATGAATTTTCTCTAATGATTTTAATATCTCATGATTTGGATTAATTTCTAATATTCTTTGTGCTTTAATTTCTTCAGGATTATCAGGAAGTGAATTCAGCACTTTTTCCATCTCAAATGATAAACCGTCCTCACTTACTAAACATACAGGATGATTTACCAATCGTGAGGAAAGACGTACATCATCAACTTGATCGGATAAAGCTTCTTTAATTGCTTCAAGTAAATCTTTAGATTCTTCACCTTTTTTCTTTATCTCTTCCTTAGTTTCTTCATCAATTAGATCTAAATCTCCTTGATTTACTGATTTAAACGCCTTGCCATCATAATTCATGAGAATTTGTAATACAAACTCATCAATCTCATCAGTTAGATATAAAACCTCATACCCTTTCGATTCTACGAATTCTGTTTGAGGTGAAATTTTACACTTAGAAATGCTCTCACCTGAGATAAAGTAAATTTCTTCTTGATCTTCCTTCATTCTAGATACATATTCAGAAAAGCTTGTATATGTATCTACTTTTGAACTATGGAAAAGCATTAAGTCTTGTAATTTATCTTTGTTCATTCCAAAATCTGCATAAGCCCCATACTTGATGCTTGAACCGAAATTTTCCCAGAATTTTTCATAATTCTTTCGGTCATTCTTAAGCATCGTTTCTAATTCTCTTTGAATTCTTCTCTCAATCCTATTAGATATTACTTTTAATTGGCGATCATGTTGAAGAATTTCTCTTGATATATTCAATGATAAATCAGGTGAATCTACCAATCCTTGAACAAATCTGAAATGTTCAGGAATTAGATCCTTATTATGTTCCATAATAAACACACCGCGACTATATAACTGAAGTCCAGGTTGATAAACTGTTGAATAGAAATTATGAGGAACTTTATTGGGAATATACAATAATGCATCAAAAGACGGAACTCCCTCAACCTTCATTTGTATTGTCTTAAACGGATCTTCAAAATCATGGAATTTTTCTTTATAAAAATCATTCAACTGCTCTTCAGTCACATCAGACTTTGAACGCTTCCATAAAGGAATCATTGAGTTTAAGGTTTCCTCATTTCCTTCTTCATCATCCATAACTATCGGATAAGGAATATAATCTGAGTAGGTTTTAACTAAGTTTCTAATCATATAAGATTCTAAGAATTGATCGTAATCTTCATCATCTGTACTTTCTTTTATAGTACAAATAATAGTTGTTCCATGACTATCTCGTGTCGCTTCCTCTATTTTATATCCTTCTAAACCTTCAGAAATAAATTTGTAGGCTTCTTCTTCACCATAACCTTTTGAGATTACTTCCACCTCAGAACTAACCATAAAGGCCGAATAAAAACCAACACCAAATTGACCAATAATATCTACAGGATTAACATCATCTTCATTTAAAGCTTCTTTGAAGGCATGTGAATCACTCTTAGCAATGGTACCAAGATATTGTTCTAATTCTTCTTTATTCATACCAATACCATGATCTTCAATAATTAACTTACGATTTTCTTTATCAATTTCAAGTTTAATCTTTAGATTATCTCTATCAAGTTCTATAGATGTATCCTGAAGGGATTTAAAATAAAGTTTATCCGAAGCATCACTTGCATTGGATAATAACTCCCTTAGAAAGATTTCCTTGTTTGTATATATAGAATTAATCATTAAATCCAAAAGACGTTTGGATTCAGCTTTAAATTGTTTTTTTCTTGCCACTATATTCCTCCTTAGCACTCTTAGTGATTGATTGCTAATATCATTTTAACCCAAGAAAAAAATAAGTCAAGTTTTGACTTATTTAATCCGCTCTAAAGCTTTCAATAATAATCCAACGCGTAGTATTATTATCTTTATCTATTTTAATTTCTGTTTTACTAAGTTTATCATGTTGGAAGATATAGGTATCAAATTGAGCATTGCTTTCCTCACTATATTCTCCCAATACTTTACTTGCATCTTCTATGCTACTTGAAAAATTTACTTTATCCATAACCAAAAGATCACTAGCTTTATCTTTTCCAAAACTTCTGTTTTCTGCTCCTATACTAGAAATTAAACTTTCAGAAAGTTTTTTATCTTCATCCTCAGGATTATAAAAACTTACATCCAGAATATATGGTCCATTTCTAAGGAACTTATTCCTAATAAAAGTTTCTTTTTCCAAAACTGTTTCAGGATCATCTTGTAATATCCAACCATCTTTTTCTAATTCCTCATAAGAAGTTGGCAAAGTATATTCCTTATCCAAGAGTTTATACTTAATTTTAAAATGTTGTGGTGCTTCTGGTGTTCCAGGCTTAGAGTCTTCGTTTACTTCCTTAGTACAGGCAGTTAATAATACTAATGCAATTAAAACAAAGACTATCAGTTTATTCTTCTTCATTTGGATCTAAATAAATGTCCGTACCTACTCCACAGCAATAACCAATTCTTCCATCATTGGCCGCCTGAACCAAATCACTACTTCCTTTAGAAAACAAACTTGCATCTAAAGAAAAATATTCAGCTATTTCTTTATTACTTGGATATTGTCCAGATACCACAATTTCTCCATTGACTTTAAAGCAAGGTAGAATCGCTATATCTTTCACCATTTCTTTATCTTTTAAAGCATCATAGACTTCAACTTCGATACCTTGCTCCTTTAAAACAGCACAAGCATCTAAAAAACGATATCTCTCAACATCTTTTTCAATTCCTAAAACACTTCCTAATGATTCTTCATTTAAATATGCTGTAAACTTCATTCTATTTCCCTCCTATAAGACTATTATATACCTCTTTTAGCTCTTGACCAATGGCTTCAATCGATCTTTCTTGGGCCACTTCATAACCTTTTTCAACAGTCGGTGGTAATTCACCACTTAAAATCGACTCTAATTTTTCTTGGAAATCATCAATATTATTTGCTTTATAACAATTTTCTCCTGCAAGCATCCAAGGATCATAGACAGGAATATCTCTTAAGAGCACCTGACATTTCGCAGCCAACGCCTCCAAGACAACGATACCCTCTGTTTCTTCATATGAAGGAAAGAGAAAAACATCAGCATCTGCATAAGCACCTTCGATAATATCTCCCGCAATATAGCCAGGTAAAATTAGATTATCTGGTTTATTTTTAATGGCATCTCTAACCTTTTTTGTAACGCTAGCTAAAGGACTATAACCAAACCAAATAAACTTATAATCAGGCATACGTTTGGCCAATTCAATGAAATCTGGTAAACCTTTTCGTTCAAAATATAAACCAACTGAAATAATTACTTTTTCATTTTCTTTAATATCAAAATATTCTCTGTAGGCATTTACTTTATTTTCATTTTTAGAAAAACGATTCAAATCAATACCATTTGAAATAGCTTGAATCGGTTTTTTAATTCCATAACCTTCTAATATTTTTTTTGAGTATGGCGTAGGAGTTAGGATATAATCACCTAAGTTATAAGCAGAAACAATCCACTTTTTAAATAGAGGAGAAATTTGATTCGAAAATATAAATGAATTTCTAAAATCTTCCTCTGTAGAGTGAGCATGGTATACAACGGGAATATTTTTCCTTTTTGCCTTACGTGCCATTGCCCTTGCAAAAGGATCTATTGTATTAATATGAACTAAATCATATTGATCGTTTGGATCATTAGTATAATCTACATTCGCCAAGTCTAAAGCTTGCATTTGATGCTTCATAGCACGACCAATTCCAGACTTGCGAAGCATTTTTTCACCCTTTTGAAATAATAATATTTTCATAGTTCACCTCTACTGTACTATCTATAGTACAACAGTATCACATGACTAGTACACAGTCAACAAAGTCCCCTTTTACAAAATCCTATTATGTTATACAATGAAGCAAAGGAGTGGTATTAATGAATGGAGAAGAAAGAAGGAAATTAATTCTTCAAACCTTGCTTAATAGCGAAAAAGCAATTCCTGCAAGAAAATTTGCTGAAGAATATGACGTATCCCGGCAAATTATAGTTGGTGATATCGCTTTATTAAGAGCAGAAGGAAACGATATTATCGCAACCAACAAAGGTTATATAATTAAATCATTAGACACAAGTTATATTAAGAAAGAAATCGCCATGTGTCACAGCAAGGAAGACACAAGAAAAGAACTAGAGACTTTTGTAAAACATGGAATTATTGTAGAGTCTGTTACTGTTGAACATCCTGTTTATGGCGAAATCACTGGTCAGTTAAATATTAAAACCCCTAAGGACATCGATGATTTTCTAAGCCTCAAGCCTGAATTATTATCAACATTAACTGAGGGAGTCCACATCCACACGATTTATTACAAAGATAAAGAACAGTATGAAAAACTACTCATCGATCTTAAAACATTGGATTTTCTGTATTCAAACTAATCACTGTCTTGACACCTAGCTTAAAAGGCGTATAATGATTGAGTGTCAAGACACAAGGAGAGATTGAATGACATCAACAAAAAAAATTAGTATTTCTGCAGTTCTTATTGCATTAGGAATAACGATACCAATGTTTATGCCAAAGGTTACTATTCCACCAGCATCATATACAATTGCTAGTCATGTACCAGTTTTTGTAGCAATGTTTGTATCACCATCAGTAGCGATTGCCGTTACTTTGGGTACTGCATTTGGCTTTTTTATGAGTACTCCATTTGTAATAGCACTAAGGGCACTGTCGCACCTTGTATTCGCAATTCTTGGTTCTCTTTATATTCAAGAACATAGAGATATCATTAATGACAAGCGCCAAATGTTTATCTTTAATTTAGGAATTGGCCTAATCCACGCTGTAGTAGAATGTGCAGTAGTAGCGCTATTTTATTTCTTTGGCCCAATGGGCAATAATATCGACTATTTTAAAGTTGTTTTCCTAATGATTGGCGTTGGTGGTTTTATTCATAGTATTGTCGATTTCTCAATTGCTCAAATTGTAGTAAGTAAAACTGCTCAAATCTAAAATCCCTAGTGGGATTTTTTTATTTACATTTGTTATAATATAAACATGGAGGAGATTCAATGAAACCAATATTCTTATGTTACAAACGATGCTCTACATGTCGCGCAGCAATGAAATACTTAGATAACAATAATATTGCCTATGAGTATAGAGATATTATGACTGAAAACCCAAACGCTAATGAATTAAGAAAATGGATAAGTGAAAGCCGCTTACCAATTAAACGTTTTTTCAATACTCACGGAGTCGTGTATAGAGAAATGAATTTAAAAGATAAAATTGATGATATGACAGATGATGAAGCAATTGAATTACTTAGTACTGATGGAAGGTTAATAAAAAGACCGCTATTAATCAGTAATGAAGGAGTTTTCGTAGGTTTTCATGAAGAGCTTTACGAATCTTTGATACCGTGAAAATAATCATATCACCAACTAAGAAACAAAATACTAAAGAAATTACTTTTTCTTCAAACACTCAAGCTCAGTTTGAAAAACAAAGTAATTTTTTACGTAAACATATTCAAAATATAAAATTTGATGAAATTCAAAAACGCTTTAAAGTTTCTGACAAATTAGCAAAAGAAGTTTATTCTTATTATCATGATGATTATCCCAGCCTTCCGGCAATCAATCTATATAATGGAGCCGTTTTTAAATCAGCAAATATCAGTGATTGGGATCAAGAGGATTACGATTATGCTCAAAATAATTTAATGATTCTTTCCAGTCTTTATGGGATTCTTAGACCTTTAGATCTAGTAAGACCTTATCGTCTTGATTTCTTTAGCAAAGTAGATTTAGATCTCTACTCATACTGGAATAAAGAATTAAGTTCCTATATAAACAATATTGAAGAACCTATTTTAAATCTTGCCTCGAAAGAATTTTCAAAAATGTTTCCTGAAGAATCATTAGTCAATGTCATTATCTTAGAAGAAAACAAAAAAACTCAAGCTACAAAGGCTAAACAAGCTCGAGGAACAATGGTGCATTACATTATAAAAAATAAAATAAAAACGATAGAAGAGTTTAAAAAATTCAATCAACTCTCCTATCAATATAATGAAGCTTTATCCGATAAAAATAACTTAGTCTTCTTGAAGACTCTTTAAATACTCATATACATCCTGAGCATTGGTCTTTGCTTTGGCTTTAGGATAAACTTTTTCGATAATACCTTCTTCATTAATGATAAAGGTAGAACGAACCACTCCCAAAGATGTTTTTCCAAACATCTTTTTTTCTTGCCAAACTCCAAAGGCTTTTATAACTTCCAAGTCCTCATCAGAAAGAATATTAAAATTTAATTCATGCTTGTTTGCAAATTTATCATGTGATTTAATTGGGTCTTTACTAATCCCCAAGATAACTGCTCCTAGTTTCTCAATTTCATCATTATAATCTCTAAAGGCACAAGCTTGACTTGTACATCCTGGTGTATTATCTTTTGGATAAAAATAAACTACGACTTTCTTACCACGATAGTTTTCCAGTTCTATTAGATCTCCATTTTGATTTTCTAATTTGAAATTTGGAGCCTGATCATTTATTTTTAACATTTGAATCACCTCTTAAAATAATCATACCACATATGAAAAAAGCTAAGGGCAATTTGCCTTAGCTTTTAGATATTAATATTCTAAGTATGTATGCATTGGATATGTAATGTACTCAGGACCATCAAGTTTATCAACTGTAATAAATCCAGCTGGTGCATCGAGTACACTTGGAATTCTATTTACAATTGTTGCGCATGTATGAGCAACTGTATCTGGTTTATCAACTGAGAATGTGACACCTGGATCACCAATGAATTCCCAATCACACATATCTCCTTCACCCTCTTTATAAACCTTACCTATACATTGAACTTCTAATTCAATTCCTTGGTTTGTTTTAATTGTAGTTACTGCACTCATACCAATTGCTTCACCTTTAGGTATAATTCTTCCTAATGTGTCTGAGTGAATATCTTCTTCTAATGTTATTGGAACTGATTTTTGGCTAATTGATTGAATTGTCCAATTCATTCGTGCACAAATAGCCTCTCCTGCATTCCACATATATGAAGGAAGACTTTCCGCTTGTCCGATTTCTTTATCAAATTTATCTAAGTCATATCCTGTACCATGTGCTTCAGCCAATGCAATACCATAATGTTCTACATTGTAGCTAACTGCTCCTTTAATTGTTTTTAATTTATTAACTCCACCAGCTACAAGACATGGCATATGAATCCAATAAATATCTTGCATTCCACTACCAGTAATCGTTACACCATTGTCTTTAGCTAAACGGTCTAAATAATTGGTAATTTCAGGACTTGTATTCCATGGATAAATACCTTCCTCAGCTGTTGTTACAACATTAACTCCATGTTTTGCACATGTTTCAAAGAAAGCTAGATTATCTTCCATATAACTTGAGATTGTCACAATAGCAATATCTGCATCACAAGTCTCAAATACATGATCTGCATCATCACTGATTTTCACACCAGTTTTAAAACCTAAGTCAGCAAAGTCACCAACATCCACACCTTGAAGCTCTTTACGATTGTCAATTGCTCCAACAAGTTCGGCACCTTTATCATGTAAATTTCGGATAATGACTTCTGCCATTTTTCCACAACCGTACTGTACAACTCTAATCTTTGTTCTATTCATATCAATCTCTCCTTTTCTCCTTGATATTTTATTCACATTCATATTATAATGTCTATAGTTAGGATAGAGTCAAGGAGGGATTAGATGAATTACTTAAAAATTGGTGAAATGGCAAAATTAAATAACGTTTCTGTTCAAACATTACGATATTATGATGATATAGATTTGCTTAAACCTAAGTATGTAGATGACATCAGTCGTTACCGCTATTATGAATTATCCCAATCATCACATCTTGATATGATACTCTTTCTACAATCTCTTGATTTCTCACTTGATGAAATACGATTGTTGCTTGCTAATCCTGAGCAGCATGAATTTGTTAATTATGCACTAGTTAAGAAAAAAGCAGCTCTTGAGAAACAAAGAAAAGAAATTGACGCTAAGAATCGAATGATTGAACAATTTAAGGATGCCTATGACTGCTTTTTAGAAAACCAAAGGTTTAATGGTGTGAAAATAGAATATTTTGATAAACGTTACATACATACTTATAAAATAGATCAAAATATCTATGATATGAGTATAATAGAGTACGAAAAACATCTGCGGGCTTTCAAACTTGATATAGAGAACAAGGGTCATGGAAGTCAGTTCTTTACCCAGGTAGGTTCTGTAATGAAAAAAGATGATTTTATAAATTCCAATTTTGTATCTAAAGAGTTATTTTTATTTTCCTTTAATGATTGTGAAGACCAAGATCTTGTTGAACTACAAGAAGGCTACTATGCTGTTTGTTTCTGTCATCTATTTGAAAATGAGTTGTCCACAATAAAAACACTTCATAAATATTTA
>CAZRNT010000014.1:0-16589 GCA_964601525.1 uncultured Erysipelothrix sp. | reverse complement strand
ACCCGTGAATGCATGCGTGAAAGGCATGTGAGTTAACCGTTTCTCCAACGGGCCATGAACTGGCGCCTGATGTAGGATTCGAACCTACGACCCACTGGTTAACAGCCAGTTGCTCTGCCTGCTGAGCTAATCAGGCAATTTCAAGCGCTAATAAAATATACCATATCCAAATAAGCATTTCAAGTACTTTTTATCTTTTTTATCATTTTATACTTAAATGATGTGTAGAACGCGTAGGTAAGCACAATACCGCAACAAATAACATACTCGTTTGCACCGCAAATAAAGGAATATCAAAGATTCCATACATCATTGTTGAAACAATCAACGACAAAGCCAAAGGATAATCTAGATAATACGCATTATGATAAAATTGATACGTTTTCTCAATACCATAAACCACAAAGATAAATGTACCCATTATACCTAAACTCAATAAACTCTCAATAAAGATATTATGTGCATCAGAACGATCAAACATAAATTCATAAGTAAATAAACCCTTACCAAACCAAGGTTCTTTCTTAATTTGTGCAATTGCAGTTTCCCAAATCGTAAACCTGATCCCAGAATGCTTAGAAATTTCCATGAATCTCGGAAACAAACTGGCATTAGAAACGATAAATAAAACAAAAGCCGCACCCATAAATATAAGAACCTTAAGCTGCATCCACTTCCTTTGAACAAGTAATATTACTAATAAACCTAAAGCCAATGCCAATAATATCGAACGAGTACCTGTTAATAGCAAAGCATAAAAGTTTATAATAAAAGCACCGATATAAAATAGCATCAAACGATAATTTTTAAACGTCAACTGAAATTGAATCTGGTTAAAACATATCAATAATACAATCAATAAAATGAACGCATAAAAATTCGGATTATCAAAAGTCGAATAAGCCCTCATATAGCCATCACCATAGAAAGGTAAATTACCAAAATCAATAATCCATGAAAATAAAGATTGAAAGGATTCATACCAAAACGGACGCCAACGAATAAAGTTAAAGAAAAAATTAAAAAGAGAAGACCAAACAATATAAAACTGCATCTGCATATATGTCTTCGCAGTAATCCTACGTTTAATAGAAAAAGCATAAGCATAAAGAATAAGTAAGTATAAGGTACCAGCAAAACCTTTATAGTTTTTGGCTACTAAAGAAACAATAATTAAATAAATAAACAACAACCAAAAAAAACTCCACTTAAAACCTTTATACTTGATACACTCATACATTACAAAAACCCACGTTAAGCCCATAGCAGGATAAAGAGCATAGTCAGGTAAAAACAATACAAAAACGAGTAAAAACAAGCTGTTTTCACTCATAATTGTTTTGATTTTATTAAAATACGTTCCTAAATCCTTCATAATAAGTTCTTCTCCTAATTTAGAGTCTTATTCTTCAGGCTCATCCTCTTCAATACTTTCATCCACTACTGGATTATCTCGATTGTTTTGAATTTCCCAAAGTTCATCCACCATTTCCTTTGAAACAGGATCTGATAGATATTGCTTATGAGCCTTTTCCATCCTGGAAGTCTTATTCACTAAGTAAATAATCGCATCTTCACCAGGAGTATTATGTGCATAAATCTCATAGTCATACTGTAATTGAGACTCAGTAGCAGTAAAATAAGAAGCTACGTCCAAGTCAGATAAAAGTATCTCCTCTGCTTGATTACCAGCTTTCGCAATTACTTCCTTATCCTTATCTTCAGGCATATTCAAGTAGATTCTTACTGTCGCCGTCTTCAATTCAACACTAATCTTATCCACATTCTCAATCTTAGCTAAATTAGTCTCTAACTGTTTAAGATCATTCTTTTCAATTTTAGGCTTTAAATCATTATCAAAACGATGACCTAAAACTGGTCGACCCGTTCCTCTAGAAGCCCTGAAAATTGTAATTCCAACAAAAAGACTTGGAATAAGAATAATAACAAGACAGATCACAATCGCATAAAACGACCAATCTTTTTTTCCATCTTTATTGGGAACTTTCTTATTTTTTTTATTGTTATTGTTGTTTCTAGGTCTTTTAGGACTCTCCACAACTGTTTCAAACTCTTGAGTAGAGTTATCTGGACCGATAGTTTTTTTCATATAGTCCTCCTTAAATACACTCAAATTGTATATTATTTAAGCAAGCTTCGCAAGGATTTGCTTAACTAAGATATTGGTAAATTGTGGGTTAGCCTGTCCCTTAGACAACTTCATGACCTGACCAACAACAAACTTCATACTCTTATCCAAGCCATTTCGATAATCTTCAATAACTTGAGGATTCTCATCTAAGACACCCATAATCCAATCAGTTAAAACTTTTTCATCACTAATTTGAACCATATTATTGTCCTTAATATACTTCTTAGGTGAAACACCATCTAAAAGACCTGTAAACACCTTCTTAGCTTGTTTAGAAGAAATCGTCTTAGAAGCTATAGCATCAATAAACTCTTTAAAATAGGCTGGTTTAATCCACTCTTCCATTGTGCGATCACCCTTTTGATCAAAAACCGCAAGGATGTCTTGAGTTAACCAGTTAACCATCAACTTATAGTCACTAGATAATTCACACATTATATCAAAATACTCTGAAAGTTCTTTATTATTAACAAGAACTTGAGCATCATACATTGATAAATCATAATCATTTTTATACCTAAACACCTTATCAACAGGAAGCTCTTTTAATTCAATACCTAATAATTCATCACTTATTCTTATTGCAGGAATATTAGGATCCCTAAAATAACGATAATCAACTACATCATCCTTAGTTCTCATAAGTACTGTAGTCTGATTGGATTCATCAAATCTTCGCGTTTCTTGAACAACTTCTTGATTATTTGTTAAAATTTCTTCTTGACGAGTAATTTCATATTCAATCGCTTTTTCAATATTATTAATTGAATTCAAGTTTTTAATCTCTACTTTTGTACCAAACTTTTCTTGGCCCTTAGGTCTTAATGATATATTAACATCACATCGTAAAGAACCCTCAGCCATCTTTCCATCAGAAACTCCTAAATGAACAACTAATAAACGTAAGTTCTCAACATAAGCAGCCGCTTCCTTACCACTTCTAAAGTCAGCCTCAGTTACAATCTCAACTAAAGGTGTACCCGCACGATTAAAATCAATTAAAGTTTTATCACTTTCATGAAATTGCTTAGCTGTATCCTCTTCTAAATGAAGTCGATTAATACGCACAGTTTTTCTTTCCTCATCAAGTAAAATATCAAACTTTCCATCTTTACCAAGAGGATAGTATTGCTGAGTAATTTGATACCCTTTTGGCAAATCCGAATAGAAATAATTCTTACGATCAAACTTCATTAACGGGTCAATCTCACAATTCAATGCTTTCGCAAGCACAAGCCCATGCTCCACAGCTTTCATATTAACCTGAGGCAATGTACCAGGATAAGCAAGATCAACCTCATTAAGCACTGTATTAGGCTCTACACCATATCTAAGTGGCGAAGCAGAAAACATCTTTGTATTTGTCTTTAATTCACAATGAACTTCAATACCTATAACTGCCTCATACATACTAAAAACCACCTTCCCATGCAATTAAATCCTCAATTTGCTTAGCATACGCAAACATAGTTTTCTCATCAAAAGCCTTCGCTGATATATTCAAACCTAAAGGCATATGTTCATCATATCCCATAGGAATCGTCATACTAGGAAAACCAGAGAAATTATCAATGACCATATAATTATCAGCAATTAAATACTCATCATCATAAATATCACGAGCTGAAACATCATCAATCAATGGAGCAGGATTTGGTGCTGCAATCGATAACAATACATCTATATCATCATAAAGACTACGATAAGAATCCACAATCAACCTTCTAACCCTTTTAGCTTTATTGAAAAGAATTTCACCTTCACCAACAAACATAGACGCACCATAAATCAAACGTTTCTTACTGTCTAAAGACAATTGAGAACGAGTATTTTTCATCAAAGACTCCAAATCCTCACCATCAAGAGAATTACCGAAGCGAACACCATCCAAATTAGAATGATTTGAGCTAGCCTCCGCATTCGCAATACTTAGATATGTTGGTAACAACGCTCTAAGTAACGCTTTGTCCATTTCCTTCTCAACAATAATCGCACCCTTGTTTTCTAATTCAAGAACAACGTTATTAAAGGCAGCACGAGTGGCCTCATTTTTAACACAGTCATTAACAGATTTAAAAACACCAATTCTTTTACCATTTAATTCCATATCGAGTAATTGAGAATAAGCATCAACCAATTCATTAGAACTACTCATATCACGATCATCACGACCAGCAATGTTTTCTAAAACTAAAGCCGCATCATCAACATTTTGAGTGAAATATGCAAGATGGTCTAATGAAGAAGCATAAGGAATTATTCCATATCTTGAAACACGACCATATGTAGGCTTAACACCCACAATGCCACAATAAGCAGCAGGCTTGCGAACAGAATCACCTGTGTCACTACCCAATGAAGCTCTCACATCTTTACTTGCTACTAAAGCAGCACTACCACCAGAAGAGCCACCTGAAATACGCTTTGTATCATAAGGATTTTCAACAGGACCAGTAAAAGCAGAGCGATTACTTCCACCCATTGCTAATTCATCCATTGAAGTTTTATAAACTAAATGTGCACCAGACTCTAAAAGACGATCAATAACCTCTGCGTTATATATTGATTCATAATTTTGTAAAAGTGCAGAACTTGCCGTTGTTTTTGTACCAAGAACATTGATATTATCTTTAATAGCAAACTTCCAATCTTTCAAAGAACCCTGAGCATCTTCTTGCTTAATATTTATTTCTTCCACTACTGCATTGTATTTCATTTATCAATCACCTGTACCACTTCTATAAACTCATCATTATGTTTAGGAGCATTCTTCATAATTAAGTCTCTCTCTAAAACATATTCCTCATCATCATTACGCAAATAACTTGTCTCTTCTTCAAAAGGTAAATGCATCATTGGGACATTCTCAGTATCAATGTTTTGCATAAAAATCAACAAATCATAAAAACTTTGATCTTCAACAATAGCCTCTAATTCATCATCACTAATTCCAATCATCAACATATCTGCAAGTGATTGAACAAGTTTTTTATCTACTTCCATATTATCCTCCTAATTCAATTCAATAATTTTATTATCTTTACCCGGTACTTTTTCAATGACAACTCTAGAATTCTGATAAATTCTAATATCAACCGTAATCGGAACCTGATAAGCATCAAAAATACTTAATTCTTGACTAACATATTGAGCCAAGCCATACATTTCTAAATACGTCTTTGAACCGGTTATTAATTCAATATTAATCTTCTGCAAGCGATCATCAATTAAAAACCCACTTGCTACAATCCCAATATTTTCATCTCCAGAAAATTCATAAATATTTTTCTTAAATCTACTAAAGCCACTCGAAGCCTCAGGAACAATATCTCTAGCCTCATTAGAATTCAACAACAACCACTTCTCATTATTTCTCTCAAATTGATCTGAGCGAGTTTTGAAAAACGCATGACCAATGTAATTACCAGGAAGATATTTCCCAGGTAATTTATCCACATCAGATTCCTGAGCATATAGAGCAATATATATTGGTACATCACTCATACCCTCAAGAGAACTAAGATAAGAATACAATCTTAAACCTAAGGTTCTTCCCACCTCAAACAAAGTTTCATCACTAAGCTTGTGAGTCGAACCAATCTCATGATCTAAGACTTGAACACGCTTTAAGACTAAGGCAACAGCAACACCATCAACCTTATCCATTTTATTAGATTTATGAAAATTAATCTCAACTATATCACTAACAAATCTAGGATCTTTCAAGACTACCGAACCATCTTTAATCTCAAATGGCTTAAGATTCAAACCATTAGGGTTTTCATCAGTTTGATTTCCCAATAGATTATTATAACGATCACGATTCAACAAAGAACCTTCCGACAAATAATATTGATTAGGATTAAAGAATTCCTTCGACTTCTCTTGTAATCTAGAGCCAATTTCCATCATATCAATCTCTCTAAAGTTCGTCGCATAACTTTGTCGTAAAGGAGAATTTTTAAAAGGAACAAGAATTGAATATTCCCCTTTATCTGAATCAACAACCGATATAGGCTTATCTACTTCTGTATCATCTTCTTTTTCTTTAGGTGCACAAGCTGTTAAAGAAAGTACTAAAACTAAAAGTACAACCAAGTATTTATTTTTCATACTTACTTACCTCATTTATAAATTCATCTTCTGTCCATGTACGAATCTCTAATTCCAAAGCCTTTTCAAGTTTACTACCTGCTTGCTCACCATAAACAACAACATCAGTTTTAGAACTCACAGTTCCTGTAACACGACCACCTAGATTTTCAATAAGAGCCTTCGCTTCACTGCGCGTCATATTCGATAACGTTCCCGTTAAAACAAAACGCATATCGGTAAACGCAGAACCAATTGAAGTTTCTTCATAAACAGTATTGAGACCAAGTTTTTTCAAATCACCAATCAATTCAATATTATCATCAACTGAGAAAAAGGAGACTAAGGACTGGGCAATGATTTCACCAATCTCAGCAATCTCAATTAGATCTTCATATTTTGCCTCTGCAAGAAGATCTAGCGATTTAAAATGTTGCGCTAAAACTTGTGATGTCTTAGCACCAACATGGCGAATTCCTAAACCAAAAATTAAACGATCTAAACTTTGTTTCTTACTTTCTTCAATGGCAACCAAAAGTTTCTCAATACTTCGTTCACCCATTTTCTCAAGTTTCAACAATTCATTTTGCTTATTTTTCAAATCATAAATATCCACAATATTATGAATTAAACCATGCTCATGGAGTTGTTGTATTCTACGCTCACCTAAGGTATCAATATCCATTGCCACTCGAGATGCAAAGTGAACCAAAGACTCAACAATTTTCGCAGGACAATTTGTATTAACACAATACGAATCAACTTCTTCCTTAAATTTCATTAAAGGATCACCACAAACCGGACATTCATTAGGAGCAATATACTCTAAAACATCCTCTGTTCTTTTCGTTAAATCAACTTCCACAATTTCCGGAATAATCTCTCCAGCTTTTCGAACTTTAACTACATCGCCAACGCGAATATCTTTAACTTTAATGTAATCATAATTATGTAAGGTCGCATATGATACTGTACTACCCGATATTTCAACAGGTTCTAAGCGAGCATTCGGAGTTATTTTCCCTGTTCTTCCAACAGTTAAGAATATATCTAAAACCGTCGACTCTACTTCTTCAGCCTTAAACTTATAAGCAATCGCAAAACGCGGAACACGAACTGTAGAGCCTAACTCTTCTTGTAAAGCAAAACTATTTACTTTTACCACAACACCATCTGTATCATAGCCTAAACCATGACGCATCTCATCAATGTATTGAATTCTTTCAATCACATCATCAATTTTATTATAAACTTTGTTTTCACGATTAGTCTTAAAACCCAAACGAGCTAAATACTCTAAAGCCTCTGATTGAGTTTCCACACCATAATCCTCAGGATTTACCAAAGTATACCAAAAGCCATCCAAACCTCTTTTCGCAACAACTGACGAATCTAACTGACGAATCGTACCAGAAGCAGCATTTCGACAATTAGCAAAAAGGGCCTTCCCTTCCTTCTCACGCAATTCATTGAGTTTCACCAATGACTGATGAGGCATAAAGACTTCTCCTCTTACAGTCAAATCAACATCTTCATTTAAACGTAAGGGAACAGAATCAATCACCTTAATATTATGACTTACATCTTCACCAACTAAACCATTACCTCGAGTTAGTGCACGAACAAATCGACCATTTTCATATTCTAAGGAGATTGCTAAACCATCAATTTTTAATTCAACATCATATTCTATATCCTGTGATAACGATCTAACACGTTTATCAAAACTTCTCATATCATCTTCATTAAATGCATTCCCTAAAGAATACATAGGATATTGATGCTCTACTTTTTCAAATGCATCCAAAACTTCTCCACCAACTTTTTGACTTGGTGATGAAGCATCATAAAACTCAGGATTTTCAGCCTCTAAAGTCAAAAGTTCATTAAATAAAATATCATAATCATAATCAGAAATGCTTGGATTATCTAAAACATGATATTCATAATTATACTTTTGAATTAATTTTCTTAATTCTTTTATTCTCTTTTCAATCATACTAAGGCTCCTTTCTCTTCAAACCCGCATACGACAATGAGATTGTTTTTGTTCCATGAGGAAAGGTAAAAGCTACCAACATTGTTTTATCATCCATATTAATAATAATTCCTTCACCAAAGACATCATGAACTACCACATCCTGAGGTCCCATTTCTCGTTTGTTCTTACGTATTTGCTTTTCAATTTTCTGAGGACGAGCAAATTCAATATCAATCATGCCCTCATCCTGCGCAATATTCATTTCTTTAATAAACCTTGATGGTCGAGTCCCACTTTTTAGTACATAACTATAAGCACTATTATTACTTAGAAACAAACGATGTTTGGCGCGAGTCACTGCCACATACATTAATCGTCTTTCTTCTTCTACTCCATGGCGACCCTCAACAATACTAATACGGTTAGGGAAAATCCCATCAGCCAATCCAGGTATAAATACATTTTCAAATTCCAATCCTTTAGCTGCATGAACCGTCATTAAACGAACAACTTCATTTTCCTTACTTTCAGCCTTATCTGTATACAAACTAATCATTTGTAAATAATCAATTAAATCCGCATCCAAATGATCATCAATAAATGACTTCGCATCATTGGCTAATTCACGCACACTATCTTGACGATCTAATTCAGAACGATCTTGATAAAACTTCCTTAAGCCTGTCTTTTGAAATACAGTCTCAATTAAACGATCTAAAGGTAAATTTAAAGCATCCTCTTTTAAATTTTCAATCAATTCAACATAGGCACTAATATTTTTACTTGATTTGCCATTTAAATAATCAAAATGCATCATTTGGTAAATACTTGACGATTTCTCTTGAGCTCGTAAAGCATAATCTGCAATTGTTTTCTCACCAATACCTCGTCTAGGTTTCGCCACAGAACGTCTTAATGCTAAATCATCTCCATGACTAATCATCCTTAGATAGGCAATCATATCCCTAATTTCCATGCGATCATAAAAACTTTGACCGCCATATATAATATAAGGGATTTGATGACGAGAAAAAACTTGCTCTAAAACACGAGACAAATAATTCGAACGATAAAGAACTGCCATATCCAAATAGGACTCACCACGAGCCTTTAGATCTATAATTTGTCTAGCAATCCAGTCAGCTTCTGATTTATCATCTGTAAATTCCTTATAAACCACAGGTGTGTTTCTTGTATCATTCGCAACAAGATCCTTATGAGGACGATTCTGATTATTTTGGATAAGATTATTAGCATGTTCCAAAATTTCTTGAGTTGAACGATAATTTTTATTTAAAGTTATTGTTTCTGCATCAGGATACATCTTATCGAAATTGGAAATAAAATGTACGTTAGCACCTCTCCATGTATAGATTGTTTGATCAGGATCACCAACAACATAAATTTCATTATCTTCCCCTACTAAACTTTGCACAATGCCATACTGAACTTCATCAACGTCTTGAAACTCATCGACACAAATAACATCAAATCTATTTTGCCACCTTCGTCTACATTCTTTATTTTTTTTCAATAGATAATAAACTTGTAATAATAGATCATCAAAATCTAAAGAATCTAATTCTTTTAATCTATTTTGATAGTAGTCATAAACTTTAGCTTTCGCTTTTTCAAAGTAGTTATTCCCCGCTAATTTATATGCCTCAGAAACTGAAACATGGGCCATTTTATTATTTGAAATATAATTTATTGCATCACGAGTTGATATATCTTGCTTTTGAATATCAAACTTTGCATAAGCCTCTTTCATAATTTGATTTTGATCGTTAGAATCAATGACAGTGAAGCTCCTTGGTAATCCAAGTGCCTCATGTTCCATTCTAATAATCATCACACATAAAGAGTGAATTGTGGAAACATGAATAGGCGAAAAACCACCCAGCATATCTTCCAGACGATCTTTCATTTCATTCGCGGCTTTATTTGTAAAAGTAATTGCACATAAACGTTTAGGATTATAATTACGACTCTCAACCAAATGTACTAAACGACTTGTCAGCACACGAGTCTTTCCACTACCCGCACCTGCTATAACTCTAATATGTTTAGATTCACTTAAAACAGCAGCCTTTTGCTCGGGATTTAATCCTTCTATATAATCCATAATATCACCTTTTTTTATTATACCATACTAGCCACGAATGCATGCATGCTATAATGATTCTAAAAGGAGTAAATTATGTTAAAAAATGAAAATTGGAAGGATTACGAAATCCTTCGTTTACAAAACGGAAATAAGATTGAACGCTTCGGGCAATACACAGTCAAACGACCAGAAAGTAACGCCCACAATAAAAATGAAGTCTATATGATTTGTGACAGCGAATTTAATGGCAAAAACTGGACTAATGAACTTAAGCCATGGATCATCGAATACAAAGATTTGAAATTTCAATTAGAAACAGGAAAGTTTAAACATGTAGGACTTTTTCCTGAACAAGCAGATAATTGGGATTGGATGAGGAAAATCCTTAAAGAGACTAAAGACGCAAGAATTTTAAACCTCTTTGCCTATACTGGAGCCGCAACGATCGCTGCAGCAAAAGAGCAAGCAAAAGAAATCGTACACGTCGATGCTTTAAAGTCATCAATAGAGGCTGCGAAAACAAACGCTAAACTTAACAATGTAGATGACCAATACATTCGTTATATGAATGACGATGTCATTAAATTCCTAAAAAGAGAAGTTCGAAGAGAACGTCAATATACAGGAATTATTATGGATCCCCCTAGTTTTGGTAGAGGTCCTAAAGGTGAGCTATGGAAAATAAAAGATGAACTTGATCAGCTTATTGATCTAGCTGTTTCAAGGCTTGTTGAAGGTGGCGAATTTTTAATCATCAATACCTACTCTAATAATTTAAGCAAAAAAGATGTCGAGAGAACGCTAATTAAAGCCCTAAAAAAATACAATTTGCCTCTTAATACAAAAGCTTATGACTTGTTTTTACCCGTGAGTCATTCTGATCAATACTTGGCAGCCGGACAAACTGTGAGGTGGGTTAAGAATGCAAATTATCTATGAAGATAACCATATAATCGTCGTCAACAAAAAACCAATGCAGGCAAGTCAAAAAGATTCATCAAACGATTATGACTTGCAAAGCCAAATAAAAGATTACCTAATAAAAAAATACGACAAAAAGGGAGACGCTTATTTAGGCATTGTTCATCGACTTGATAGACCAGTTGGTGGCGTTATGGTTTATGCTAAAACATCAAAAGCAGCATCACGAATTAGTAAGCAAATTAGAGAACAAGAATTTGAAAAAACATATGTTGCGGTTGTGGAAGGTTATGTAGAAGAAGCTGTATTCAAAGATAAACTTAGTAAAAACAGAAAACTCAATAAATCTTTTGTAGATCCAAAAAATGGGAAGAAAGCTAAGTTAATTATCGAAAAAGCCGACTATATTCATAGTCATCATTTAAGTAGAGTTAGAATTAATCTAATAACCGGAAGATCTCACCAAATCAGAGTTCAATTTTCATCAAGAAACTTACCACTTTGGGGTGATGCAAAATATAATCCAAATCACCAAAAAGGAGATGCTATTGCACTTTGGGCCAAGCGCATAGCCTTCAAGCATCCAACTACAAATCAACGCTTGGAATTCATTAGCCCTGTACCTGATCGATTCCCATTCAATTTACAGTAAAAAGAGTGCTGACAACGAAGTCAACACTCTTTTTTAATCTTTTAGAAATGACAATATTTCATCTTTCCTGCGCTCACAGTCTTCATAAGCAAGCTTAAATAAATCTTCGAATTTATCTCGATCTCCTCCAAATCGTGAAACACCTACTTCACGACTTGGATAAAGGTAGACAGCCTCACCTTTATCAACTAGTTCATCAATTTTTGCTCTTTCTTGATAATATACATCTTTTCTCGATTCAAAATCTTCGATTAATTTAGGACTTTTACGATACACAAATCGCAATAAGTGTTTCTGTAAAAAACCTTGATCTTTACGAACATAATCAGCTGATTTTGTTGTTACAACAATATGTTTAGTACATTGTTTTTCAATACTTTTATCTAAAGGTATCATGGTTGTTATTCCACCATCCATATATTTTTTGCCTTCAATCTTTACGGCCTTTCCTACAATGGGTAAGGTACATGCCGCTTTAACATAATCTGGATGTTTCGCAACATCATCTTGATTAACCCATATTGTTTTTTCTTCCGCAATATCGTAAACACCAATATCTATATCACCTGATATTTTGTTAATGGATTCAAGTGGATAATCCATTTCTTTTGTTACAGTATCAAACATATAATCATATCCAACTAAAGTTCTTTCAAACAAAATTGGACCTAAGCCCACATTTCGCCAATGTGTTGCTACATCGATGGAAGATAACTTTAATGTATCTTTCTTACCAAGAGCAAACATACTTCCATAAAGTGCTCCTGAAGAAATTCCTACTATATAATCAAAATGCAAATCTTGATCTATAAACCAAGATAAGACGCCCGCTGTATAAGCGCCTCTCATTCCTCCACCCTCTAAAACTAATGAAACTTTTTCCATTTAAATCTTCATCCTCTCACATTAACCCACTAAAAATTTTCACAAATGAACGGAAAACTTTCATTGGGAAGGATACTTTATCCAAATCTTCTTGTGTAATTCTTAACGAAACATCTATAGTATCCATAACATCTTTATAAGCATCCTCTACAACAGGTCCACCCAAGAATAAGATACTACACTCAAAGTGTAAGTAGTAACTTCTAAAATCCATGTTTGTAGTTCCAACAATACAAACCTCATCATCCGCAACCAATGTTTTAGAATGAACAAATCCAGGCTCATATTCATAAATTTTTACACCACTTTTAATTAGAACATCATAATTTGATTTTGTTACTTGGTTGACTATTTTTTTATCAGGTATGTGTGGAACAATTATTCTAACATCAACACCACTTTGAGCCGCAAGTGTTAAAGCTTGAATTATTTCATAACCAACAATTAAATAAGGTGTTTGTATGTAAACATATTTTCTCGCATTGGAAATCATGCTCAAATGAGCATCTGCCCCAACATCAAATTCATCAGTAGGTGCATCAGCAAAGGGCATAACATATCCATCATCAGGAACAAGATCTTCAAAATTATAAATAAAATCATTTGGATCTTCTTCGATTCCTGAATAATATGAATAGAATTGCAAGAACATTAATGTCAAGGAATGCACTGCATCACCCTCAATTAGTACTGCTGTATCTTTCCAATGACCAAACCTTGATCGTATATTGATATACTCATCAGCAAGGTTCATTCCACCAATTATTCCAACCCTTCCATCAACTACAACTATCTTTCTATGATTACGATTATTCATTTGAATAGCTAGTCTTGGAACTAATGGATTAAAAGCTAAAACATCAATACCGTGCTCTTCACATTGCTTCTTTAGTTCTGGAAATAGTGCACTTCCCCAATCATCATAAAGCAAACGAACATCAACACCCTCTTTTACTTTTTGACTTAAAATCTCAAGGGTTTCTTGCCACATGACACCATCTTTAATGATGAAATATTCTAAAAAGATAAACTTTTCCGCTTTCAACATTTCTTCTTTCATGCGCGCAAATTTCTTCTCTCCACTCTCTAGATATTCAGAGCGTGTATTTTCATAAATCGGAAAGTGAGAACTATATTCAATATAACGAACTAAACGAGTCCAATCAGAATCTTCTTCTTCAAGTCTTTCCATAATTGTATTTTCTTGAAGATAAACATCTTCATCATATATTTCCCTTAGTCTTTCTCTAAGCTCTTTAGGTACTTTTTTACCCCCAAAGATTAAATATAAAACAGAGCCAAAAGGAGGAATTGTTAGAATCACAATCGCCCAAGCAAGACGATAATATGGATTATCATTTCTATTCGTTACATAGATTAAAAGAAAAAACGACATAATCGCTAAAACTGTATGTACTATTGCATAGTTAATACTTAAATTATATGCCAAGTAAAAAACAAGAACAAATTCCGCAATTAATATAATGCCTACGACAAATATTTTATTTGTAAGAATCCTAAGAAGTTTTTTCATACAATCACATCACTTTCTTTTTTACCTTGCTTATAATCATCAATAAAGATATTATTATAAAGAAGGAAGGTTGTATTATGACAATAAAAGCCAATGAAAATAAAAATTTAGATATTACAATTAATCAAGAAAAATATTTAAGAATCCCAATAAGCACTCACACCATCATGCCAAACGATGATTTACTTGCTACAGTTAAAAAATATGCTGCAGATTATCTTGAAGATGGTGATGTACTTTTCGTTACTGAAAAAATCGTTGCCATTAGCCAAGGACGTGCTTATCGTCTTGACGAAATAGAAGTTCGTAAATTTGCGACATTCTTATCAAAGTATGTCAGCAAGACACCTCATGGAATTGGTCTAGGTATGCCCGAAACCATGGAAATGGCTCTTCGCGAATGTGGAACACCTAGAATTTTCTTAGCATCAGCTGTTTCAGCTCTAGGTAAATTACTTGGCCGTAAAGGTGACTTCTATCGTGTAGCAGGACCTAAAGCCCGTGCTATTGATGGACCAACAAGTGGAACTATTCCACCATTTAATCAATATGTCGTTTTAGGACCTGATAAGCCAAACGAAGTTGCTAAGGAAATCAAAAATCTTTTCAATAAAGATATCGAAGTAATTATTGTTGATATCAATGACCTAGGTGGAAATATTTTAGGAGCAAGTTCCAAAGAACTAGATTTAGATCTTTTTGTGGATATCCTTAAAGATAATCCTTTAGGTCAAGCTCACCAAAGTACTCCACTTGGAATTATCCGAAAGGTGTAAGAACATAAACTTCTTTTTGATAATCACCCATTTGGTATAATTCGTGATCTTCATCAACATCTACTAATTTAATAAATTTATGATTTATTTTCTGAATTGTTTTTTTAGAAGCAATATTATCAGGATTACAAGTAATTACAAATTCTTGTAATCCTTTTTCTTTGCGTAAATACTCAAACATTTGCATACAAGCTTTATAGGCAAAATTATTGCCACGATAGGGTGGATAAATCACATAACCAATATGCCCATAAAACCATAAATCTCTACCATGCTCATCCCGAAATTCACAACGGCCTACCACTCGATCCATTTCAGGAACATATATATCAAATATAATAGAATCTACTTCAAGTATTTCAAATTCATCACTTACATTAATTAACTTTATTTTTTTCATATTGATTAAAAGCCAAGTAAACAATTAGCACAAATAGAGCTTTCACACCTACATCTAATACAGCTTGATCTTTAAATACAGTAATAGTCAATGCCCCTAACATTATGTAAACGAAAACTAAAGCAAATGCCATGAACATATACTTAATATCTCTTTCTTCTTTGTCTTTCTTCATATATTTATACACAAAAGTAAAAGCAACCATGAAGATGACAGCTTCAAACCATCGTGATAAACCAATTTCTAAGTATGAAATTGCTGGAATTTTATTAATTGCATTAACAAATTCCTTAATAGCCTCAATGCTAGTTTCTTCTGAAACATACTTAGCTAGGTTACCTTTATTAGCATTGAATGATATCAATATATATTGTAGTAATTGACTAATTAATGTCATTGATGACATTAAGTTAAACACTAAAGAGTTCACAATTGGAAGTTCAGGGTTCTTTAACTTTTTCAATTGGAACTTATAACTTACAGTGATTGAAGCAATTAGTGCGATTGCACCAACAAAAGCATTAATAAAACCGGCCAAGAAAGGCTTTTTCAAAAGCACATCCGAAACCACCCCAGCACTTGGCCCTGGGAATAATAAATTGTTAACAACTAAGAGTAATAAGGTTCTTATAACTCCAAAGAGCAAGAATCCTAAAATACCCCATAAGATTACTTGACTAACCTCTGGTGCTCTTCTCAATCTCATAAATGCATATACCGGTATTAATATTACCAATATTAACGAAACAATCATCATTGCTATTTTTAAACTATCTACCATTATTAGACCTCCGTCTTTACTTTGTCTAGTATTCATTATATTATAATTCAAGGAGGAATACCATGAAGAACAATAAATCAAGCATTTTCGATATCGATGAATCCCTTTTTAGTAGCTTATTATGGATTGTTGCAATTCTTTCAGTTTACAAAACACGTGGTTTAATTATTACAATTTTAGCTTTTTTAATTTTAAAACTTGAACGAAACAGTGAATTTGTCCGCAATCATGCTGGGCAAGCCTTTATAGCCAGCCTTAGCGCATTTATTCTTAGTTTCTTAATTAATTCTATTACAGTTCTTATTACA